>JALYUO010000665.1 GCA_030853735.1 Chloroflexota bacterium | reverse complement strand
CTGGTGGGCCGCGCCGAACTCCAGATCGCCGGCGGCAATCCGGCCCCGGCGCGCGCCGATCTCGACCGGGCCATCGCCGTCACGCCCCATGTGATCAACTTCCCCGATCCGATCCTCTACCGCGCCTACTTGGAGCGCGGCCGCTTGCGCGAGGCGGCGGGCGACGGGGCAGGCGCGATCAGCGATTGGACCCAGACCATGCGGATCACCGGCGGCGCGCCCGATCCCTACTTGTTGCGCGGGCGGGCCTTGCTGGAAGCCGGCGATTGGCTGACCGGGCGCAACGACCTGACCCAGGCGGTGAGCCTGCTGGGCAACAGCCTGGCGCGGGCCGAGGACAAGGCGGCACAGGCGGCGCTGCTCAATATGCGTGGCCTGGCTTTCAACCTGCTCAACGACCCGCAGCGCGCCCTGGCCGACCTGGAACAGTCGTTGACCATCCAGCCGCAAGCCTGGGTCACGCACTACAACCTCGGCGCGACCTACCTCAAACTGGGCCACCCCGACCAAGCCCTGATCGCGCTGCGCCAAGCGCTACAACTTGACCGCCCCGCCGCCCAAGCCGCTGCCCGCACCAGCCGCGCCTACGCCGACCTGCGCGACGAGCCGGCTTTCCAGGCGCTGATCGGCGCATAAAACGTGAAGCGTAATCTTGTAGTAGCGCAATTCATTGCGCGGGCGCGATGAGGGGCGCACTTCATTGCGTGGAATTGATTGGTACATGGGCCTCGAATAGGCCCACACCTTTCTCAATCCGTAACGGACCATGCGCCGTAATCCGATCTTCCACCATCTGCCCGAATCGGTCTAGTTGCGCCCCCGCGAGATGCCCTGACACGGCGGCGTAGGCGACCAGTGGGGCGGCTGCCGGTATGAGTAGCGCATCCTCATACCGATGCAGATGCACAGTCGTAAACGCCTGGGCCAATTCGTCCCCGCCATGCTCCATATTGAAGCCGCTGACAGTACGCGAGTCGTTCCCGCTACCAGCCTGCTTGGGTGAGATGCCGCGCACGGTGGCGATTAGCTCGTCATAGGCCCGCATCGTGTGGCGGCTGTTAGTCGAGGCGTAGAAACTCCCACCGGGTCGTAATACGCGGCGGATTTCCCGATAAGCTCGCCCCCGGTCGGGAACGTGATAGAGCATATGGTTGGCGATCACCAGATCAAAGGAGTGCGCGGCAAAGGCTAGGGCTTGTATATCGCAGACGGCGCAGGTGAAACGCGGCGGGAGCGATGCGAGTTGCCCGGCGGTGTCCGCGACGATACCGGGTGAAAAGTCGGCCAGGGTAATGCGGCAGCCCGGTGGGATGCGCGGCGCGTTTTCGCTCCACAGCTTGCCCGATCCGCAGCCAATATCTAGCACACGGCTCTGCGCGGTGAGCGGTAGCTGCTCAAAAATCCAGCGATACAAGCCCTGCTTATTGCTGCTATAGTGCGTGTGTAGGTGAATCCGTGCGTCCAGCTTGGTCGCATCGCGGTACTCCGTGCGTAAGGGGTCGGGTGGATCGGTATGTTGATTCATAAGGCTTTATCCCTTCGTGGCGGCCCCGCGCACGCCATGCACTGCTATATTCACTTGCGTTTCACGTTTCGCGCATAAACGCGGCACTCTCCGCCACCTGCGCGGCGGTGATGCGGCCGGCAGCGTGCAAGACGGCGAGGGTGTGGGCCATCGTCGTGACGGCCTGGGGCTGGAGACCTGCCGCCTGGAGCGTGGCGAGACCACCCTGGCCGCGATCCACAAAGACCAGCATCGCACTACCCACCAACTGCGCGGCACGCAAGTGATCCTGCACCTCCAGCTTGGAGGCGCCGTCGGAGATCACGTCGTCAATCAGCAGGGCGCGCAGGCCGGGGCTCCAGGGGCCTTCGACCATTTGGCGCGTGCCGTAGGCTTTGGCTGCGGCGCGCACATAGCCCGCCGGCAGGTCCAACGCCTGGCCCAGCGCCACGGCCAGCGGAATGCCCGCATAGGCGATGCCGATCAGGATGTCGGGCTGCCAGCCCAGCGCGCGCACGCGGGCGGCATAGGCGGCGGCGACGCGGCGCAGCAGGGCGGGGTGAGCCACGAGGCCGCGCAGGTTGTGATAGTAGGGCGAGACGCGGCCCGATTTGAGCGTGATCGGCTCGAAACGGATAATGCCCGCATCAAATAGGTCCACCAACAGGCGGTCCAGGTCCGCGGCGGCAGCCGCAACGGGTGCGGGGGGAGCCTGGCCGGCGGCGATCATCGCCTGGGCATAGGCCGCCGCCGCTGCCGCCGGGTCGGGCGCGTGCATAATGCCGCGACTGGCGCTGATCAGCAAGTCCCCACCCGCCGCGTTGCGCCCCGCGCCGACTGAGCCGGCCAAGTCGCCCCCCTGCGCGCCGATACCCGGCACCAGGAACGGCAGGGTGGGCGCAGCGGCCCGCAGTGCAGCCATTTCGGCGGGCCAGGTCGCGCCGGCCACCAAGCCGCAATTGCCGCCGGCGTTCCAAGACTCGCTCAGGTGGCGGGCCAAGTAGAGGAAATAGGGATCGCCGCCGGCCACCGGCACATCTTGCAGTTCCGCCGCGCCGGGATTGGACGTGCGGCAGACGACAAAACAGCCCCGGTCGGGCCGCTCGAACAACGGGGCCAGCGCCTCGCGGCCCGGATGGGCAAACGCGGTCGTGGCATCGGACCCGCACACATCGAACGCCTCATGCGCCACTCGCGCCACCACATGGCCGATGTCGCCGTATTTCGCGTCGAGAATCAGCAAGTGGTCAGGATAGGTCGCTTTGATGTAGCGGCAGGTTTCGATCAGCGCGCTGTAGCCCGCCGGCCCTTCGGCGGTGTAGACTTTCATTTGCAGCTTGAAGGCGACGGCGTGCGGGGCGGTTGCGTCAATGATGCGGCGGTTGAAGCCGAGCAGCGCGTCGGTCACCCCCGCCGCGCGCCAGGGATCGGGCAACTCGCCGTAGATCGGGTCCAGCCCGACACATAAAAAGTGGCCCTTTGCGGCCACCGCCGCAGCAAGCCGCTGGTTAAAGCCCATAATCTTTGCGTCCTTTGCGTCGCTACGGTGTGTCTACAGGTCGGAGGCAATGTCTAGCGCTAGGCGCGGGTGCCACATCGGGCCGGCGGCGGCCTGCACCACATCGGCTCCGGCCTGCCGGTAGGCGTGATAGTCGGCGGGTACGGTCACGCCGCCCACGCCGATGATGCCCCAGTGCCCGCCGCTCGCCTCGCGCACCGTCGCCAACCGGCGCACCACCTGGAGGCCCAGATCGCGGATCGCCGCGCCGCAGATGCCCGCCCGCAATCGATCCGCGCCGGGTAACGCGGGTGCCCCGGTCGCGTCTACCACCGGGTAGGGCACGGCGTTGATGGCCGAGAAGCCGGCCACATAGGGAGCCAGGGCCGCCACCAGCGCGGCCAACGCGGCATCGCCGGCGGGCGTGGCCGGGTAGTTGCCCAGCTTAACCAGCAGCGGACGATCCGGCACGCGCGCTTTGATCGCCGCGCACACAGCGGCGGCTCCGGCAATGTCGTGGCAGAGCAGGCCGTGTCCGCCGACATTGGGACACGATAGATTGGCCTCGATCACCGGCGCGCCCGCTTCGGCGGCCAGCGCGGCGGTACGCGCAAAGTCGGCGGCAAAGGCGGCTGGACTATCGCCCGGATCGACCGTGCCAACCACCGACACGGCCAACAGTTGGCCCGGCCCAGCCGCCGCGCGTGCCCGCGCCACGTCGGCCTGCCACACCGCGACCGGCTGGGCCGGCATCCCGAACGAGTTGGTGATGCTCAGGCGGCTCATCTCCGCCGGCGACACCCGCCCGCCCGCCGCAGCAAACGGACGCGCCTGGAGAGCCGGCGCAGGCGTGCCGTCATCGCTCAGGGCAGCAGCTGTCACCTGCAACACGTTGGGGAAGGCGTGCGCCGGCCAGGGGCGACTGCGGACCGTTTTGTAATAACAGAAATCGTAGCCCCAGCGAAAGGCCGCCGCCACGTAGGCCGCGTTGAGCAACGGTCCCGCCGGAATGCCGAACGGCACCCGCAACGGCGCGCCCAAAAACGCCTCCGGAGCCACCCCGCCCGGCACACTGGCTCCCGCGCCCGCCGACCCCCGCGCATCCGCCGGCGGCTCCCCCGCGAACAGGCCAAACGGCCCGCGCGCGTAGTTCTCCTGATAGCGCAGGTGCGGGTCATAAAACGGCAGCGTCTCGTCGGTCATAGGTGTCAGGTATCAGGTATCAATCGTCGGTCGTCAATTCAGAACTCAGAACTCAGAACTCAGAACTCGTCGTCAAGGTCGGGCCAGGACCGCGATCTCGGCGGTGCAAAGGAAGCGGGTTAGGGCGTGCAGGTCGAAGCGGAAGCGCCCATCCGCGCCGGCGCTGGCGACCAAACCCACGCCCGGCAGCAACAGGCGCGCTTCGAGCAAGATGGGTGCAACTGCGTCGGGATCACACTCGCGCGCATCGGCGGCATAGCGCAGCAAGAGCGCCGGTTCCCCGACTGCGGCCAGTATACGGGTTTCGTCGGCTCCCAGCAAGGCCGGCGGCGCGGTGGTCCAGGCGACCGCCGCCGGATCATCATGGCGCACGCGGCGCAACGGCAAGCGCAGATATTTGAGCCGATCCAGATCAGCGCCCAGCAGCCGCAAATCGGCTTCGGCGCGGTTGAGCGTACCGTGCAACGCCAGCAGCAGGCCACGTTCCAATCAGATCGATCAGCGCCGCCCCATCAGCCCCCCCGCCGGCGATTTGGCCGGCCAGACCCGTGCGGGACGATGCGTAGGAGGGGGCTGTGTCCCCCGAAAGTGTCCCCCCGCCGGTAATTTGGCCAGCCATGCCAGTGCGGGCCGATACGTAGGAGGGGGCTGTGTCCTCCGAAAGTGTCCCCGCGCCGGCGATCTGGCCGGCCATGCCCGTGCGGGACGATGCGTAGGAGGGGGCTGTGTCCCCCGAAAGTGTCCCCATGCTGGCGATCTGGCCGGCCATGCCCGTGCGCGTGGGCCAGCAAGTGCGGCCCAGGTGGGTGGTCAACGCGAACGGCAGTGGACCATCAGCCTGGGTGAACCCGGCGCGGTCCAGGAACTCCTCAACGCTACGTGTGAGCGCGTGGCGCACGCGGGCGTGCGCCGCCGCCTCGGCC
>JALYUO010000566.1 GCA_030853735.1 Chloroflexota bacterium | reverse complement strand
AGCCAGTGGGCGTCGGGTTGCCGCACGACCCGCCATACTGCTCCACAAGGGTCTGGGCGGGGCTGAAGTTGTTGCTGGAATAGGCGCCAACGGTCCAAACAGCGTTGCTCGCCAGAGCCGACACACTAGTCAGATAGTTAACACCGGTGCCGGGAGGCGGGCTGGGCACCACCGACCAGGCAGTGCCGTCCCAGTGCTCGGCCAGCGTCTGGGCGACACCGCCATTGTAGTAGAGGCCGACGGCCCAGACATCGTTGCTCGCCCGCGCTGACACCCCGTTCAGGGCGTTGTTCGCGGTGCCGATGTTCGGGCTAAGCACGACCTCCCAGGCGGTGCCGTTCCAGTGTTCCACAAGCGTCTGATCGGTGCTGCCACTGACGTAGTACCCGACGGCCCAGACATCGTTGCTCGCCAGAGCCGACACTCCTTGCAAGAAGTTGTTGTTGCTGCCAGGGCTAGGGCTGGTGACGACCGACCAGGCGGTGCCGTTCCAGTGTTCCACCAGAGTCTGGTGGATGCTGCCGTTGGCGTAGTATCCGACGGCCCAGACGTTGTTGCTCGCCAGCGCCGACACGCTAACCAGGTAGTTGTCACTGTTGCCGGGGCTTGGGCTGGACTCGACCGCCCAGGCGGTGCCGTTCCAGTGTTCGACCAGCGTTACGAAGGTGTTGGCAACGTTGTAGTAAGCTCCGACGGCCCAGACATCGTTGCTCGCTCGCGCCGACACACTCACCAGGGAACTGTTGCCGCCCCCGTTCGGACTGGGCACCACCGACCAAACCGTGCCGTTCCAGTGTTCGGCCAGCGTGTATTGGGCGCCGCCGGTGGCGGAGTATCCGACAGCCCAGACATCGTTGCTCGTTAGAGCCGATACTGCTTTCAGCTGGTTGTCGTTGGTGCCAGGGTTGGGGCTGGACACAACAGACCAAGCCGTGCCGTCCCAGTGCTCAGTCAGCGTCTGGAAGGCATTGCCGCTACCGTAGGCGCCGACGGCCCAGGCATCGCTGCCGTTCAGAGCCGACACGCCAGCCAGGTAGTTGCCGGCGGTGCCGACGTTTGGGCTGGAGACGATGTTTATCTGGCCGCAAACGGCCGGCACGGCCGGCGGCTTGGCCTGTTGCGGCGTCTGTGCTCCCTCGGCCACGCTGGGTGCCATTTGAGCCGAGGTGCTCGTGGCGTACTGCCCCCAGACTAGCAGCGCCAGGGCCAAGCCCGCTAGGCCGAATATGCGCGGTTGCTTCATGAGTTTGATCCTTCCCGTTCCTGGAGTGATTCGGCCGGCGCCGCGCAGCTCAGGCAAGCGTCCGCCAGGCAAAGTTGAGCGTTGTCCAGGTGTTCTTCCAGGCGGATCGGGCCGGCCAACCAGCCCGCCGCAAGTTTCATTATAGGGCGAAAGCGGCTATAATAGGGCAGACAAGAATCGCACAAAAAGCGCACAAGGAGTGCCCATGGCGGACAGTGTAGCGTTTGGCACCCTGCTCAAGCAGCGCCGCAAGGCCCAGGATCTGACCCAAGCGGAGCTGGCCGACCGCGTGGGCTGCGCGGCTTCCACGATCCGTATGATCGAAGCGGGCGAGCGCCGCGCCTCGCGGCAACTGGTCGCGCTGTTGGCGGACCGGCTCGGCGTGGCCCCGGAGGCCCGCGCGGCGTTCATCCAGGCCGCCCGTGCCGTGGTGCTGCCCGACCCGGCCCGCAGCGCGCAAGATCTGCCGACGTACCTCACCCCCTTGCTGGGCCGCGCCGGGGAGATCGCGGCGCTTACCGCCCGGCTACGCACCACAGCGACGCAGGGCCGGGCGCGCCTGCTTACTCTCACCGGCCCCGCCGGGGTCGGCAAGACCCGGCTCGCTGTCGCTGTGGCGGCCGACGTGCAGCGCCAATTCGCGGACGGGGTCTGCTTTGTGGCGTTGGCAGCGGTCCAGGATGCGGCGCTGGCTCTCGCCATCATCGCCGCCGCGCTGGGGCTGCGGGAGCAGCGTGCGCCCCCCGGCGGGGATCTGCTCGCCGCGCTCCAGCGGTACTTGCGGGGCAAAGAGCTGCTGCTGATCCTCGACAACATGGAACAGATCCTCAGCGCCGGTGCCGGCCTTGCGGCCCTGTTGGGCAGTTGCCCCAGCGTCCAGGCGCTGGTGACGAGTCGGGAGCCGCTGCACGTCGGGGGGGAGCGCGTGTTTCCGGTGCCGCCGCTCACGCTGCCCGACCTCGAAAACTTGCCGCCACCGGCCGCCTTGTCCGCGTACTCCGCCGTGGCCCTTTTCGTGGAGCGCGCGCAGGGGGCGGTGGGCACCTTCGCCCTCAACGCCGCGAATGCCCGCGCCATCGCCACGATCTGTGCCCGCATGGACGGCTTGCCCCTGGCAATCGAACTGGTGGCGGCCCGCAGCGCGCTCTTTGCACCCCAGGTACTCCTCGCCAAGCTGGACGCGGCGCGGGGGGCCGCCGTGTTTCGGCTGCTGGGCGACGGGGCGCGCGATTTGCCCGCCCGCCAGCGGACCCTGCAAGCCGCACTTGGCTGGAGCTACGACCTGTTGCGCCCGGCAGAGCAAACCCTATTGCGGTGGCTCGCGGTCTTCGTAGGCGGCGGCACGCTGCCGGCCATTGACGCCGTGTGCGCGGCTGGGGGCGCAAGCGGCGGGGATACGCTCGCGGGGGTGGCTTCGCTGCTCGACAAGAGCCTGCTGCAACGCGCGTCCGCTGCCGAGGGGACGGAAGAACCCCGCTTCCAGCTCTTGGAAACGGTCCGCGAATATGCCCTGGCGCAACTGGAGACGCAGGGGCCGGCGGAGGTGGCTGCGGTACAACGCCGGCACGCGGCGTATTTTCTGGCGCTGGCGGAAGAGGCCGAACCACAGATACTCGGGGACGCGCAACGGGTGTGGTTTGGTCGCCTGGAGCGCGATCACAATAACATCCAGGCCGCTTTGCGCTGGTTGCTGGAACACGGGGAGGCCGAAGGGGCGGCGCGCTTGGCGGGCGCGATGGGCTATTTCTGGAACCGGCACAGCCACCCCGAAGTCATGCACTGGTTCCTCTTGGTCCTGGAACAGCGGCAATCCATTTCACCACCCGCGCGGAGTAAGGTGCTGGGGGCCGCCTGTACCCTGGCGCTGGGGCTTGGTGACCTGCCGCAAGCACAAGCGTTCGCTGAGGAAAACCTAGCTGTGGCGCGCAGCTTGGGGGATACGCTGAGTATCATCCGCGCGCTGCATCATCTGGGCAGCGTGGCGGTGCAGAGTGGAAACCTGACGCAGGCGCAAGTACCGCTGGGCGAGAGTCTGCGGTTGGCGCGGGCCGTGGGCGATGCGTTAGCCGAGTCGCAAGCTGCGAATTATTTGG
Source organism: Chloroflexota bacterium (assembly GCA_030853735.1). Lineage (GTDB taxonomy): Bacteria > Chloroflexota > Chloroflexia > QHBQ01 > JAICKM01 > JAICKM01. The sequence continues at coordinate 4,068 of JALYUO010000566.1, read as the reverse complement.
GTGAGCTGGCCCGTGCGCTGGGCGACTATCCCCAGGCCCAGACCCTCTATGAGTCCAGCTTGCGCCTGACGCAGGAAACAGGCACCAACTGGGGCATCGCGGTTAATCTGCACAATCTCGGCAAGGTCGCGCTGGAGATGAGCCAACCCGTTGCGGCGGCGGACCGCCTTTGGGCCAGCCTGCGGCTCTTCCAAGAGATCGGGTCCAGGAGTGGGATCGCCTATTGTCTGGTGGGCCTGGGCGAGGTCGCCCTGCGGCTGGATGCTCCGGCCCGCGGTGTCACCATCGTCAGTGCCGCAGATGCTCTGCTCAATGAATTGGGCCTGGTGCTGGAGCGGGTGGAGTATGCCGGACGTGATGCCGCGCTGGACCAGGCGCGCACCCAGCTCGATCCCGCCGGGTTTGCCGCGGCCTGGGCAGTGGGCCGGCACCTCTCGCTGGACCAGGCAATCGCCGCTGCCCAGGAGGGCTGCGCTGCCTAATGTGGCCGCCGGGCCAGTCGCCACAGGATCTGCGATGAAACCGCCTGCTATTATCGCGCCCGCGCCCCCAGCGAGGCCCGCCACCACGCCTCCGGCCTTCACCTGGGACTACGCCGGGCGCGTGGTGATGCTGGTGGCCGGGCTGTTTGCCTTCGCGTTGGGTATCGTCTGTAACTACAAAGCCGCCATTGGCCTCGGTCCGTGGGATTGCTTCCACCTGGGCCTCAGCTTGCACCTGCCGATCACCCCCGGTCAAGCCAGCGAACTCACCGGCGCGCTGATCATCATCTGTTCGTGGGCCTTTGGTGTGCGGCCGGGCGTGGGCACCATTGCCAACATGGTGCTGGTCGGCCAGTTCTTTGATGTACTGAACACGCACCTGCCCAGCCTAGCCGATGCTGCGTTGCCCTGGCGCATCGCGCTGCAATTGCTGGGCATCGCCATCATCGGCTTCGCCTCCGGCCTCTATATCCGCGCCAACCTGGGGGCCGGGCCGCGCGACAGCCTGATGCTGGCCCTGACGCGGCGCACGGGGCAGCGGGTGGCTGTAGTGCGGGGGGCGGTTGAGGTGAGCGTGCTGGGCTTTGGCTTCCTGCTGGGCGGCACGGTGGGTCTGGGCACGCTGATCTACCCCTTCGCTATTGGCCCCGCCGTCGAAGCCGGCTTCCGCCTGTTTCGGGTGCAAGCACGACATTGATAGATCTACCAGCCGCGTAACTTATTAGCTTGTTCTACGTACTTGCTGTGCGGCCTATCACGAACATCCGGCGGTACCTCAATCAATGGGCGCAAATCTCTGATAAACTTATCCATACCACTGTCATGCCCGATGTCTTTTAGCTGCTGCATCTTTTGCGGCGAATGTAGAACTTCATATTCGCTATTGAGTGTTACTAAACCGGAGTCATACGCTCTATGGTGTAGCGCGCAAAGGGAAATACCATTGCAAGTTTCGTCTGTTGATCCTTCATAACTTACAGGAACGATGTGAGCAGCGTCTACCAATTTTAGCTGAATACCACAAAATGCACACTGATAGGTGTAAGCTGTAAGTACTCGGCACTGAAAGCTATTGTCACGTAACTTTTTGCTGATTGTTTGAATTGCTCTTTGCCGAGGTTGACTGACTGCACTCAACAACTCTGTGTTGATTGTAATGTTTGGCTTCATCACCTCTTCTAATAGTTCTAAGTCTTCTGCTAATTCGCCGAATGTATGTAGTTGCTCAAAACTACTGGTATATACCATAAACAAATCCGGCTTAAATGCTATAGCTATTTCACCATTGCCTCTATCGTATGCCGCTATTCCGTTAGCATGCGCGCTGTTCAGGGTGTGTTTCTTTATTTGACGTGATGAAGATTTACCCAAATTGCCAAGATGTTTGTTAAAATCAAAAGCCGCAAACAGATTTCCTTCATCCCACCATCCTAATAGTAGACTTAAAAAGCCGGCTTCCGGCTCCAGAGTTGGCACATGAATTTGAATACGATATTCATCTTCGGGTCTATTATTTCCACCGGGCGATAAGTTCCAGATGAAGATTCGCAACTGGTAGCTATTTTCTTGTTGGTAAACACGTATCTTAAAAGGATGTTCCGACGTAGAACTTATATAAAGGACGTTCCATCCAGATTGTTGAACAGCATCTATAATTCTATCAAGTAATTCGGATCGGGAAATATTCGTCATATCCTAACTCCACAAAGTAACTTGAAAATCCACTTCCTCTATTGCACTTATTACTTCTTCCTCTTCAAACCTGAGTCGGCTGCCTTGTAGATATATCTCGCTCAATTCAAAGGCAAGCCACCTTCTCCCTAGTTCCTCTGCTACATAACCTGTGGTGTTGGAACCCGCAAATGGATCTAGTACAATATCGTCTTTCTCCGTCAAAAATTTAATGAAAAACTCAGCGAACTGCTTTGGGAACCGTGCGGGATGCGACTTTACCCCGGCTTCGGTGCAACGTTTCATGTAGCTACTATTAGAGTCATTATTGCCCAATTCTAAGAGGTTAGGTGGGATTGCTCCTTGGTTGTCCGTGCTGAATTTAGTAGAAATATTATGACCACTGGGACGCATCTTTGCTTTGTAACCTTTTTTGAGTAGCTGTTTCATTGCTTCTGTATAAGGTCGCAAAACGTTTCTATTATTTGCTTTTGGATACTCAGATTTAGAGAGCCACCACACCACATTGACTGAATCTTTAACCCTAATCCGCCGCACATTCGTCCATTCGGCGGGACCAGGAAGACGTGCTGGGTTGTAGTGAAAAAATTCCTGCGCTAGATGAAAGCCTAACTCTTTACACAGTCTCACGAGCAATTCATATTGATAAATGCTGCGTGTGGGATGGCCTGGTAAATACGCTCCACCTAAATCAACAACAAATGAACCATCACTTGTGAGAACTCGTTTGAACTCTTTAGCAAAATCCAAAAACCAATCTACATACTCATCGGCATTTTTATTGCCATATTCCTTTTTACTAGTAAGGGCAAAAGGTGGCGAAGTAAGAATGAGATTGATGGAATCATCAGGTACGGACTTTAAAAGGCACAAGCTATCGCCAAGATAAGCTGATCCATTGCCATAAGTATAATAAGGTGGATTGTTCGTATTTAGTAAATCGAAGTCCATAATAATCACGTCCCTTTACTTAAAAATAGAGTTTTACCAAATCCGTAGCTGGGATATTATACCACAGATGTATTTGCCAGTGGTAATGGGGACTAACCTTCGTCCTCCACCGCGCTGCGGAGCCAGCGGATGGTGGGCGTGGCGGTGGGGCCAAAGTGGAGCGCGATCACGTCAATGCGCCAGGAGGTGCTGTCGGGCAAGTCGTGGACGGCCAGATAGGCCAGGGCGAGGGTCAGCACCTGCTTGCGCTTGGCGGGGGTGACCGACTCGGCGGCGGGGCCGACCCCGGCGCGGCGGGTGCGGACTTCGACAAACACCAGTGTATCGCCGTCTTGCGCGATCAGGTCCAGTTCGCCGCGCACATAAGGGGCCATTGCGGTGTCGGTGGGCCGCCAGCCACGGGCCAGGATGGTCAGGCCGTGCGCTTCCAGATAGGTGGCGGCGGCGGCTTCGCCCTGGCGACCCAGCGCGCGGCGGCTATCCATCGCCCGGCTCCTCGGTCGGGTCGGTGGCATGGCGGATCGGCGCGAAGGATCGGCGGTGGTGCGGGCTGGGGCCGTGGGCGCGCAGGCCGGCGAGATGCGCCGCCGTGCCGTAGCCTTTGTTTTGGGCGAAAGCGTAGGCCGGCCAGTCGGCCTCGTAGCCCTCCATCTGCCGGTCGCGGGCGACTTTAGCGACAATCGAGGCGGCGGCGATGCTGACGGCGCGCGAGTCGCCTTTGATCAGGCCCAGTTGCGGGCCGGGCCAGAGCGGCAAGCGGCAAGCATCAATCAACACAAAGTCGGGCCGGCGGGGCAGCGCGCTCAGGGCACGGGTGAGCGCGAGCCGGTTGGCTGCGCCCATGCCGATGCGGTCGCACAAGGCCGCCGAGACTGCGCCGAGGCCCACCTGCCCCCGCCGGCGGATATAGCCGTCCAGTTCGTCGCGCACGGCGGCAGGGAGT
>JALYUO010000655.1 GCA_030853735.1 Chloroflexota bacterium | reverse complement strand
CCGCCGCCCCGCTCGGCACATTGACCGTCACCGTGAACGGCACCGCCGCGCCGGGCGCGATAGGGTCGGTGGTGGTGGGCGAGACAACGGAGCTGTAGTCGGGGTTGCTGTCGCTGCGGCTCAGGGTGAAGATCAACGGCGCGCTGGTGGGATTGATCACCGTGCCGGTGTAGACGACGGCGGCGCAGGCGCTGTTCGCCTGTTGCGGGCCCGGCGACAGCAAGGCCAGGAAGCGCACGGCGGTGTGTGACACCAATACGCTTTGGTTGTAGCTGTAGGGCAAAGCCACGGTTTGGCTACGGTTCTGGATGCCGATGGTGGCGCTGTTGCCGGTGCCGAAGCTGCCCGCGAGAGTGGCATATTCAAAGTCAATTTCGTTGCTCTGCTCGTGGAAGACCGCCTGGAAGGTCACGCTTGCCGTTGGATCATCATAAAACGTCGCGTTGCGCCACTCGATGATGAAGCTACGGGCGGGAGCGGTGCCGCGCACATCGGTATAGATGCCGGTGTTGAGGGTCGTGGAAATAATCAGGTCGTCCCAGTAGGGCGCGATCAGATCGGGTGGCGCGGAGGTATCCGGCAGATTGTAGTTGAAATAGCACCGCTCATTGGGATGGGGACAGGTAGCGGGCGCGAAGGTGAGCAGCCCGTTGCTGTTCACCACCAGGCTGCTGCTGCTGTTGCCGTAGAGGGTGACCGCAAACGGCAAGGCGACCGTGCGCGTGACATCATCGCCGACAAAGCCGCTGATCACCTGCGTGGCGGCGATATAGCTGTAGCCGGGGCCGTTCGGCTCGTTGCTGTCGCTGACGATGTAGCCGAAGGCATCGGGGCCGACCGCGCGCAGCGGTGCGCCGGGTTGGTCCAGCGTGCCGGGTAGCACAGCGCGCCCCGCTGGGCGGGCCGGCGGCGGCTTGGGGCCGGCCAGGGAGCTACCGGCATGGGCGGGTAGCCCGGCCAGGGCGCAGGCAACGACGAATACGGCAACGGTCGCCAGCAGCAGGCCGGCCCACAGGGTACGTAGATTAGACATGGTTAGGCTCCTTTGGCACGCTAGGAATAGGCGCTTCGCCCCTACCCTAGTAGTATACCAAATTGCGCCTTACCGTGGGGGAGTGGCCCAACCCGCAAGACTGCGCCCCGTGGTTGGACGCAGTTTCTCCAGGTGTTGTTTGGTATATTGGGCGCTGATGAACATCCGCGAGGGCAGCCAGCGGGCCAGGGCGTGCGAGACCTGGGGGCCGTATTCGGCTTTGCGGAGTTTGTCGAAAAAGCCGGCCAGTTCGGTGTTGTCCATGTCGCTGAACGGGCTACCGCTTTCGATGAGCCGCTGGACCAAGTGCCACACATCTAGCGCAAAGGCGGTATCGCTGGCTCCATAGCCGGCCAGGGCACCGCTTTGGGTCTGGGTGAGCGCGTCGCGCACGACATCCAGCCGCTCGGCGACGCACACGCCGCGCCCGCCTTCAGAGATCAGGCCCAGCGTCCAGAGTTGCGTCAGGCCGCGCGCTAAATCGCTCGCGACCCGGTGGGTATCGGCCCGTGTGGTCATGCCAGGGTTCCTCCGGGGCATGAGACCGGCCCACGCCGGTCAAGAAAAAACGCCAGTGCAGCGTGGGCCACGATCCGCCGCTGTTCCCGCTAGTGTACCAGACCCGGCCGGGGTAGGCAATAGCCCATTAGTCCCAGCCGGGGTAGTAGAAAATGGAAAGTGGAACCTGAGCGCAGTAATTATACTTACTTTTCGCTTTTCTGCTTTTCACTTTCCACTTTCCACTCGCTAATGCGTTTCGCTGCCGGACCCGCTGCCATAGGAGCTGGAGCCGCCGCCGCCGAGACCGGGCGAGCTGTCCAGGCTGCTGCCACCGCTCAGGCCGCCGGAGAGGCCGGTCGGTTGTTGGCCGGTCTCCATGTCGGTGGTGGAGAGGCCGCCGAGGCCGCCGGCGGCCCCCAGGTCGCCTTGCGCCGGACCGGCATAGCCGCCGGTGGGGCTGCCCCACCCGCCGGTGCCGCCCGCCTGACCGGGCACTGTGCCGCGCTCTGCATCCACGGGCG
>JALYUO010000481.1 GCA_030853735.1 Chloroflexota bacterium | reverse complement strand
GGGGTCGGACCCACGCAGAACGCGAAGACTCTTACAATCTTCGCGTTCTGCGCGTCTGGCGCGGTACGACAGCGTAGGTCAGTTTGTGGTAAGATGCCCATAACTGTCAGCAACCCGGAACCGGCAGCACGTAGACCCAGGCAGCCGATTCCGCACGTCACAGCGGAGGTTGAAATGCCACTGACACACCTGCAACGGGCGACGCTTATGCTCTACCGTGCCTACCACGCCAATGCGCCGACGGTCGGTGGGATATTAAGGCGCTTAACGAAGCGCTATCTGATCATGCTGATCGTTGTTGTCGCTACGCTGACGGTGGTTACGCTAACAGGCAGTTTCAGCGATGCGCTGCCCTGGGCAGGGCTACTGATCGGTCTGGTTAGCGGGGCGGCGGCGCGTGACCTGGGCTACGCCCGCATCGCCGTCCGAGTATGGCCGGTCCTAAACCAAGTGCTGGACTGGCAAAAGATTGACGCGCTGCTTGCCGCAACAAGCAAGGGCGATACATTGCCCCCATGACCAGCGACCCGCCAACCGCCGCCGCCACCGACATTCCGCACTCCGCACTCCGCACTCCGCACTCCGTCGTCGGGCCGGGCATCTGCGAGGCGGCGATGGCGGGGTTGTTGCTGTTGCTGATGCTGGTGCCGAATTCGCTGCTCAACAGCGACGGTGACACCGCGCACCACCTTGCCGCCGGGCGACAAATGTTAGAGACCGGCAGCCTGACCCCAATTGACATTTTCACCCAGCCGCATTTCGGCCAACCCTGGATCAACTGGGAATGGCTGTCCGATGTGCTATTTGCCCTAGCGAACGGAGCCGCGGGTCTCAATGGAGTCGCCCTGCTGGCGGTGACACTCATCGCGGGCACCGTCTATGCGTTGTGCCGCTGGTGCATGGCGCGCGGGCTGCACCCTGTACCGACACTGGTGCTAGGCTTGCTCGCCACCACTACCTCCGAAATCCACTGGCTGGCGCGACCCCACCTGTTCAGCTTCGCCTTGCTGCTGCTGGTTCTCTATCTGTTGGAAGAGTATCGCACGGGGCGCAGTTCCGCCCGGCGATTGGCGCTGATCCCGCCGATCATGGTCGTCTGGGCGAATCTGCACGCCGGCTTTGTCATGGGCCTCGTCCTCTGCGGAGCCTACGGGCTGGGAGCGTTGCTCGAATTAGGCCGGCGGCGTTGGATGCAGCGGCTGCCCGCAATCGCTAGTCGGCGGGCGGCGCTCGCCACGCCCCGTGCCCACCTCCGCGCTTACACCCTGACCGGATTGGCAGCGACGGCAGCGACACTGCTTAATCCGTATGGCTGGGGACTGTATGCCCATATTATTGAGTTTTTACGCAACCCCCTCATTACGCACATTACCGTTGAGTTTCAACCGCTGGACTTTCGCTACCCGATCACTTGGTCGTTCCTCGTGCTGGTAGGAGTGATGCTCGTCGTCGTGGCGCGCACTTGGCGTTGGCTGCCGCCGAGTCATGCGCTGCTACTGGCGGCGGGGACCGTGTTGGCCCTCCAGGTGGCGCGCAACGTGTCGCAATTCAGCATCATTGCCCCGGCACTGCTGGCTCCCCTCATCCAACGTTGGATCGCCGAGCGGGCCGGCCGCCAGCCTAGCGGTTTTTGGGCGCGCTACGGCACCCCAGCCGGGCGATTGGGCATACCATGGCTGTTCATTGGCACCCTGGCGCTGTTGCTGGGTGTCGCGGCGCTAGGCGGATCGGTCGGTCCCTGGCCGCTGTTGCGTGCCGCCTGGACCGAGCCACCCCTACCCATCCGCGCCGTCGCCACGCTGCGTGCGCCTGATGCGCCGCAGGGGCCGATGTTCAACGATATGACTTGGGGCGGCTACTTGCTGTATGAATTATATCCGCAGCGACGGGTGTTTATTGATAGCCAGGTAGATGTCTATGGCGCGACCATCAATCACGACTACCTGACCATCGCCACGACGGCCGCCGGCTGGGATGGGCTGCTCGATCACTATGGGATTGCGTGGGTGATCCAACGCCCCACCAGTCCGCTCGTCGCCGCGCTGCACGCGCGACCCGATCAGTGGCGCGAAACCTACCGCGACAGCACAGCGGTGATCCTGCAACGCCGCTAGAGCGGGCACTACGTCACCGGGACCATAGTACGCAGCAGCGGATCGCTCATCAAGCTGCGATCCGCTGCTATGTACTACGGTCCCTACCTGCCGGCGGCTACTGGCTAACCGGCGTGGGCGTGGGCGTGGGCGCGAGGTAGCACGGCCCCACGCCCGGCGGCGGCAGGCTGTTGTCGCTGCATTCCTCGGCATGGGCGGCGCGAATGGCAGCCTGGGGGGCAGTGGACAGGCTCACCCCGGCGAGCGCGCTGCCGATCAGCGCGCCTAGCAAGGCCAACCCAAGAACGATTTGCTTCGGTTTCATGTGTGACGGCTCCTCTGTCGCTAGAATGGATGAGTAGATAGAGAGACTAGCTTGCGCCGCGATCCGGCATGGGGCGCAACCCGATCTCTCCTCAGCAGGTCCACCGCGCTGCAGCTTGGTGCAAACCTTCATCGATCTAGTGGGAGCGTTGACAGATTTTTTGTAAAATTGGGGGAACCAATTTGGCAACTATAGTAATTCAGCTAATGATCTGGAGAGGCGAGTGGCCCCACCAACTGCGGAGTTCGCACCCCCAGGTGCAAACTCCGAGGGCGGCGCGTCGTTCGCACCTGGGGGTGCGAACTCCTCTTAACTTACGCTCCAGATCATTATCTGAATTACTATAATTTGTGGAGCAAAGCCAGCACAGCTAAATTGGCGTGGTGGGCTAGGGGCGAGGCGACGGAAAAGCGTTTGGGCCATCCCCAACGAGTACGGCGCACAGCCGTGCGCGACTACACTTAGCAGGTTCTTGGATCAGCCAGCCCACGCAGGCGGGCTGCGTAGCGGTAGCGGCGAGTTCCAGTCGCCCCGGCCCCCGCCCCGATTCTGTGACGTTTTAGTGATTGACAAGCCCCCTACGCCTGTGCTACAATCAGCATTAGTTGGTTGGGGCAACTAACTAATGCGTTATTCCTGGATCAGTCAGGCACCTGCTATGACCACCCGTACCCGCACCGGCGATCAAGCACTGGTACGCGAGATCAATCTCTCGATCATTCTCAATGCCCTGCGCGACCGCTCACCCCTGTCCCGCGCCTCGTTAGCCGGCGCAACCGGCCTCAACAAAACCACCGTTTCGAGCTTGGTGCAGCAATTGATTGACGGGCGCTTTGTCTCCGAGGTGGGGGTCGAAAAATCGGACGAGATCGGGCGGCCCGGTCGCTTGCTGGAACTCAATCCGGCGGCGGGCTGTATCATCGGTGCGGAGATCGGGGTGGACTTTATTTCGGTCCTAGTCACCGATTTTGCGGCCCAAGTCCTGTGGCGGCGGCAGGAACAGACCGCACGCGGCAGCGCGCAAGAGGCGATCCTGAGCCGCACGCTGGCGTTGATCGGCGCGGCGATAGATCACACGGCGGGCGGGGGCGACACGGTGTTAGGGCTGGGGTTGGGTGTACCCGGCTTGGTAGATGTCGCGTCGGGCACCTTGCTGTTCGGCCCGAACCTGGGCTGGCGCAATGTGCCACTGCGCGCCCAGTTAGCCGCCGCGTTCAGCTTCCCAGTATATGTGGACAACGAGGCTAACATGGCGACGCTGGGCGAGAACTACTTCGGCGTGGCGCGCGGAGCCAAAAGCGTCCTCTATGTCAGCGCGGGGGTGGGGCTGGGCGGTGGCATTGTGCTGGATGGGCGGGTGTTGCCGGGCGCGGTCGGTTTCGCCGGCGAAGTCGGGCACATGACCATGGAACCGGACGGGCGACCCTGCAACTGCGGCAATCGCGGCTGCTGGGAAACGCTGGTCAGCCAAGAGGCGGTATTTCGTCGTGTGCGGACGGCAATCATGGGGGGCGAGGTATCCAGCGTAATGGCGGCGACCGGCGGCGATCTGGTGGCGTTGACTGTCCCGCTGGTCGCTGAGGCCGCCCGCAACGGCGACGCGGTAGCGCAGGCCGCGCTGCACGAAACCGCCGTCTGGCTTGGCGTGGGCTTGGCAAATCTGATCAACGCGCTTAACCCAGAGATCATTGTGTTTGGTGGTATCCTCAGCCTGGCAAGCGATTGTTTGCTGCCCATCGTGAACGACGTGATCCGCGAACGTGCCCTGCGCTGGCCCGCCGCCGCCACGCAGGTGTTGGTCGCCGCTTACGGCGCGGATGCCTGCGTGATGGGCGGCATCGCCACCGTGTATCACCAGATTCTCAGTCAACCTTTCCGAACAGAGCGAATGCCCGGTCGCCCCGCGCCCGGTATGGGCTATCCGGTGAGCGCGCGGGTCGGCAGTGGGCCGCTCATTGCTCAACCCTAAAGGAGGTGAGGCGCGGCAATAATCCGGTAACCTTCGACGCATCGTGGTATCAGACCCCTACTAGAATCCAGGGAGGAAAGCGATGATCAAACGGACAATATCCCGGCTGGCGCTGCTGGGGCCGGTGGCGATGCTGTTGGCAAGCTGCGGCACAGATGCGGCGACCCCCACCACCATCACTGCACCGGCTACCGCAGTGACCACCGCCGCCACCGCCACCACCGGCAGCTCCACTGCCGCCACCGCGCCGGCCACAGCGATGACGACCGACAGCACCGCGACCACCGGCAGCACCACCGCCGCCACCGCCACCACCGGCAGCTCCACTGCCGCCACCGCCACCACCGGCACGACCGGCGCGAGCGGCGGCAAGCTGCAAGTGATCTGGTTCGCTTGGCAACCGTGTCAAGCGTTGACCGATCTCTCCAAGACTTTCCCCGGTGGTGAAGTAGATGTGCGCTGTGTGCCCATTGGGCAATGGCACGATCAGATTTTCACCGATTTTGCCGCGAAGGGTGGGGCCGATGTCGTCATCCTTGATAGCCAGTTCATCGGGGAAGCCGTCAAAGGCGGCCACATCGCCGAACTCACCGACTGGATGAAGACCAATATCGAAGTGGATGACTACGTGCCGGCGGCGCTGGCCGCCTATGGCGAGTACCCCGCCGGCAGCAAACGCTATTACGGCGTGCCGGCGGAAGGCGATACCCAGATGTATGTCTACCGCAAAGACCTGTTCGCCAACGCCGACGTGCGTACCGCCTACAAGGCTAAAACGGGCAAAGACCTCGGCCCGCCGTCCACCTGGACGGAGTTGCTGGGTATCGCGCAGTTCTTCAAGGACAGCGCCGGCAAATACGGCGTGCAAAACGGCTACACCACCCACTGGTGCGGCACCCCTGCCTGCTACGACCAGATTGCCACCCACTGGAACCAGATCCTCTGGTCATTCGGCGGCGACATCTGGGATCCGGCGACCTACAAGACACAAGGCTTCATCAACTCCGACACCGCCGTGAAGGCGCTCGACTTCGACCGCCAACTGTTCCAGACCGGCCCCGCCGGCCAGGGCAATTTCCAGTTTAATGAAACGGTAGACGCGATGTGCAGCGGCACCACCGCGTCGGCCACCATCTGGTTCGGCTTCGGCGCGGCTTTCGTGAACACCAAAGACTGCAAGAACGCCGACAATCTGGCCTACAGCTCCGCGCCGGGCGAAAAAGTCCACCTGACCAGCCTCGGCGGCATGGGCCTGCACGTCAGCTCCTACACCAAGAACAAAGACAATGCCCTGGCGTATGTCAAGTGGTTCGAGTCCAAAGACACTCAACTAGCCTGGGCCAAGCTGGGCGGCTTCTCGGCCCGCAAATCGGTGCTGGCAAGCCCCGAATTCGCCGCAGCCGCGCCGTATAACCCGGCCTTCGCCGATGCCTATCAGCACGTCAAAGACTTCTGGAATGTGCCGGAATACAACGCCATGCTCCAGACCGAGATGGAGAACCTGAACTTGGCCGTGACCGGGCAGAAACCGACCAAAGACGCGCTGGACACCATTGCCAAGAAGCAACAAGATATCCTGGACGAAGCCTATCCCAACGGCCCGCCGAAATAAGGGCCGCCACACCGGCGGCGG
>JALYUO010000469.1 GCA_030853735.1 Chloroflexota bacterium | reverse complement strand
CCGCCGCCCAGTGGCGCGCCGTCTCCGCCGCCCGCCCGGTCCGATACGCCGCCGCCGCTCCTTCGCCGTGGACCCAGGTCCAGCCGCCGGCGACCAGCACACCCAGCAGCAGCGCCGCGCCCAGCAGCGCCTCCCAGCGCCGCGGATCGCGCGCCGCCGGCGGGTCGCTCAGGTCTTCAAGTAACGGTGTATCCTGCATGGCCGGTTCCTCTAGGTGCGCTGGCTGTACGGGCCGGACCGCTCAGACCGGCCACGCGCCCAGCGCGGGCAGCCGCGTCGTCGCCAGGCCAATCGCCTGATCGGCCATGCCGTAATACACGTCAATCCGCCCATCAGGTTGCGCCACCGCGCCGCAGGGGAAGACCACGTTAGACACCACGCCGATCTGCTCCGCCGCCGTCTGGGGTGACAGCACCGGCTGCGGCCCCTGGTAATGTACCCGCGCCGGGTCGGCCAAATCGAGCAGCAACACCCCGGCATGATAGCGCCGCTGCGGGTCGCTGTCCGACTGCCCTTCGACTCCGTGGTAAAAGGTCAGCCAGCCGTGCGCCGTGCGGATCGGCGGCGTGCCCCCGCCCACTTTTAGGCTCTCCCACGGCTGCGTCGGCGGCAGCACCAACTGGTGGTCGGTCCACGCGCGCAAGTCGTGGCTCCACGACAGCCAGATGCTCTGCGGCAGCCCCGTCGCCGCCGCAAACATGGGCCGGTGCAACAGCGCATAACGCCCGCCGATCCTTTCGGGGAACAGGATCGCGTCCTTATTCGGCACCCCGGCCAGATCCACCGTCGTTCGCTGCCCGCCGATCTCCACCGTCAGCGGCGCAAACTGCGCCAAACCCAAGCGCTCCCACCCGAACAGGTCCGTCGAACGGGCCAACGCGATGCGCGGAGCCGTCACCCCGTCCACCGTGCCGTAGGCGGTATAAGCCATATAATACACGCCATCCAGCACAGTGATGCGCGGATCTTCCACCCCGCCGCCCTGCCCATCCGCCCACCGCTCATAGGGCGCTGCGGGTTCCAGCGCCGTCTGCTCCAGCCGCGTCGTATGGATCGCGCCGTCGTCGCCCAGCGCACAGGTGGCGATCAGAATGCGCGAGTAGTTGGCCGGCTCGGTATCCACTGCCCGATAGAAGATGTATGTCACGCCGTCGTGCAACACCGCTGCCGGGTTCAGCACCCCGCCGCGCTCGGCCCGCCGCGTCGGATCGGGCTGTAGCACGATGCCCCGCCGCGTCAGCAGGAACGGCGGCCCGCCCACGGCGGGGGCCATCACGCGCCCTCCAGTTCGGCGGGCAGCGTCTCCGGCACCACTGTCCGCCCCTCCTGCGCGGCGGTCTGCGCTGCCACTGCCGTCGCCACGCTGCGCCACGCATCCTCACCGCTCACCCGTGGCGGCGGCTGGCCGGCAATCGCCCGCACCAAGTCCGCCATCCCCGCCTGCACACTGGCCGTATACACCGCCGCTTTCGCCGGCTCCCCGCCCAGGCTGGCTTGCAGCCAAACCCGCTGCGTCACCGGCCGCGCCCCGCCCCGCCCCCGCCACGGAGCCGCAGCAGGATACTGCTCCACCACCACCGCCGCGATGTGTTCCTCCCCCGACGGCACCACCCCCGGCACCGCCAGCCACGCGGCGGCGGCCCCCGGCAGCGTTTGCAGCAGCGCCGCGCCCTCGGCATCGGTCCACACTTCCAGCGTCAGTTCAACCGGAATCCAGCCTGTCAACACGCCATGCGCGAAGCCCCAATCCAGCGTGATGCCCTGAAACTCGGCCCGGTTGGCATGGCTAAAAGCGTGATAATAGCTCGCCGTCGCTCCCTGCCCATGCACCGTGTTCGCCAGCACCGTATCCACCGGCGCGGGGGCCGTCACGCCGGGCCGCGCCACCGCCAACCCCTGCACCGCCGTTGGCGCGCTGCCCATCAGCCAAGCGCAGGCATCAAAGAAATGCACCCCATGCTCCACAAAAATCCCGCCGCTGATCGCTGCATCCCAGAACCAATGATCCGGCCCTAACGCCTCATCACCGGCCAAGTTCTCTAGCGCATAGCGTTGCAAGCGCCCCAGCAGCGGCCCGCCGGCGGTCGCCTGGAGTTGCAGCCGGTGCAGCAGCCAGTAGAGCGGATTCCAGCGCATCACATAGTCCACGCTGATCTGCACCCCCGCGTCGCGCACCGCCGCCAACACCGCCGTCGCGTCGGCCACGGTGGTAGCGAGCGGCTTCTCGCAAAAAATGTGCTTGCCGGCCTGCGCGGCGGCAATCGCCTGCGCGGCGTGCAAGGCCGGCGGCGTGTTGATGGCGACGATCTGCACTTGCGGGTCGCGCAACAGCGCCGCGTAGTCAGGGTACGCCGTCAGCCCAAAGTCTGCGGCTGTCGCCGCCAGCCGGGCCGGGTCGTTATCACTGGCGGCGACTAAGCGCAAGCCCGGCACGCTGCGATACGCTTCCAGGCAGAAGCGTCCAAAGCCCCCGCAGCCCACCAATCCCAACCCCAGCACGCCCGCCGGGGCCGCCCGTAGCGGTTCCGCAGTCGCGGTCATCCAATCTCCTCCATACTAAAGTGTAAAACCGTGGCCGCGCCCGCCGCCAGCGTCACCGCTTGGCAGCCCCGCCCCCAACCGACGCTGCCACTGCCGCCGGCGTGCGTGGCGACTAGCACCACGCCGCCGCTGGGCCCCTGCAAGGCCAGCGTATAGAAATCGCCCGCTACCGTCAGCACATCCGTCGCGTCGCCCGTAAACACCGCCGCCGGCCAGGTGCTGTCCAACGCCGCGCTGCTATAGATCCGCCCGTCGCAGGCAAACAGGCTGATCCGCCCGCCGCGATAGGGCAGGTTCCGCAGCCCGATCCAGTGCCAGTCGCTGGGCAGATGCGGGTTGGCGTGCAAGCCGCCGGGTGTGGGCTGCAGGCCCAGCAGCCCCTCCAGGCCCAACCACAGGTAGGTCGGCGGCATCCAGGGCGACATTGCCATGCCCAGGCTCTGATACGTTTCGCCGTGGAACCATTCCGGGAACTCGCCCGGCACCAGATTGCCGCCTGCGCGCGGATCGCTCGGTTCGCACAGCGCGTACAGGTGCTGCATCATCGCCACCAAGCGGTCAGGATACGTGGCCCGCCCGGCATAAGCAACCCAGGCCGTCAGATTCGGCCACAACCCGCCCAGCAAGCCGTAGCCGTAAGCCGGATCATACTCCGCCTCGGCCCGGCTCACCGTGTGGATGCCGAACGGCGTGTAAAACTCCGCACTGTAGAGCCGGTCTAGGATCGCGGCGGCCTCGCCCGCATCGGCCACCCCCGCCAGCACCGGGAACACCAAGTCGGCGGTCAGCGTCGCGTGCGGCCCGTCCGCGTCGCGGTTGAGCAGGTAGGTGCCCGTGTCTGCGTCGCGCAACTGCGCCTCGATAGCCGCCCGCAGGTCGCCCCGCGCCGTGGCCCAGCGCGCCATGTCGTCGTCAGCCCCCACCACCGCCGCCAACTCCTGCGCGCAGGCCAGCGCCCACACGGTCAGGCTGTTGATCTCCGTCACCGCCCCCGCCAACTGATAGCCGGGAATGATGTTGCGCCAGGTCGCGTTGCCCCACACATCGGTGCCCTGCACCGTACACCACACCAATCCGTCGCGCCGTTGGCTCAACAGCCAGTCGCAGGCCGCACGCACCGCCGGATACGCTGCGTGCAAAAAGCCGCCGTCGCCCGTCACCGCGTAATGGTGATGCGCCGCCACCACAAACAGCGGCGTATCGTCGTTGACGTTCAGCCCATAATCTTCGCGTGCGCCGCTGTCGGCGTGGATATACTCGGTCAGCTTGCCGTCCGCTTCCCGCCCATGCGCCAGCAACAAATCATACATGGCGCGGGTGAAGCCGGGGCTGCACCAGTCGGCCCCCAGCGCATACCAAGCGCAGTCGCGCACCACCACAATGTCTTGCGGCGGATCGTTGGTGAAGCCCACCCCCTGCCGGTACTGATGCTGCACACGTACCGTGTTGGCCTTGGCCCACAGCAGCCCCCGGTTGATCACCGCGTCGGGCGTGGTCAGCTGCGCCGTGGCGAGTTCCGCTTCCAGCGCGGCCTGCGTCGCCGCCAGTGCCTCCGTCCAGGCCGGCGCGGCTGCGTGCGCCCGGCGCAGCGCCTCCACCCCCCCGTTGCCCACGCTCAGGAGCCAACCGCCCTGCCACGGCGCGCCCGCCTGCATCGGCACCGTATACGTCGCCCGCAGCCGGCTCGGTTCGCTGACGGCCCAGACCGCCGCACCGGGGCCGCTGAACACGCGCACTTCGTCCGCGTCGCCCACCGTGCTATTGTAGCGCGTGTAATGCGTCGGCCGGGTCGCCGCCCACGCCAGATCGCCCTCCTGCCACTGCCGCACCCGCTTTTGCCATTGGTCGCGCTCCGCCTGCTTGGTATGCACCCGGCTGAGGAACGCCGGCCAGCGAATATCCCAGGTCACGGTGACGACAGCGGCCTGCGCGCCGGCGATCTCTAGGCCGAAGTAGACCTGCGCCCCCGTCCCCACCGGTCGGCCAAACGGCACAAACACCGTCAGCCGCGCCGTCACCCCGTCACCCGCGAACGTCGTGACCTGGTGCCCCGGCCACAACTCCGTCTCACCCGCCGCCAACCGCACCCCAGCACAGTGTAGCGTGCAGGTCACAGTGCCGCACACCCACTGGTTACTCGCCGCCAGCCACACGCTGTCCAGGTTCGACGCGGCATCGGTGCGGATAAAGCAGTCAGGGTTGCCGTAGCTCCCGCCCGCCCCTAACTTGTCCACCGGATAGCGATAGCACAACCGGTCATAGATCACGCGGCTCAGGGAATCGCGCACAAATAGCCATCCCATTCCTTAACCCCATCGTGGGGATCCCTCATGCTTCTTCCTTCTTCGTGGATCAATCAGACCGCGCTTCCCGTACTCCATTAAACACTAAACACGAGTAACTATTCAGCCTGGGTGGGTGTAGGAGGCGGTTGCACCCGGTCAGGGGGGCGGCCGACCCGCCACGAATACACGAATGCGGCGGTGGTGGGCACGGGCCGCGCGTGCTAGGCGGGGACCGGCCCTGGTCCGCGTGGCCGCTGGGCGGGTGGCGGGCTCGAGTTCGTAGCCCCATTCGTGTATTCGTGGCCCCATTCGTGGCCGGTCGGTCGCCGCCCCGCGTCACCCGCCTGAATAGTTACGAAGCCTAAACACGAAACACTTACCCCTTCACCCCGCCCACAGTAATCCCCTCGATGAAATACCGTTGGGCGACGAAATACAGCAGGATCATGGGAATGGTCATCAGCGTCGCCATCGCCATCATAAAGTTGAACGGCGGCACATTGTTCGACAGGTTGCGCTCAAAGAACTTCAGCGCCAGCACAATCGGGAACTTCTCCAGGTGGTTCAGGTAGATCAGCGCGCCGGAAAAGTTGTTCCAGTTGCCGACGAAACTCAACACCCCAATCGCCAGCAGCGCCGGCTTCACCAACGGCAGCATGATGCGATAGTAAATCTGGAAGGCGTTGGCCCCATCCAGCCGCGCCGCCTCATCAATGTCCACCGGAATCGTCAGGAAGAATTGCCGCAGCAAAAAGATGTACGACGGTCCCCAGGCGAACCACGCGCCCACCGTCAGCGGATCATACGTGTCCAGCAGCCCCAACTGTCGCCAGATCAGGAAGCTCGGCACCTGCAAGACCACGCCCGGCAGCATCATGCTGCCCAGCAAGACCACGAACAGGAAATCGCGCCCCGGAAACTTGTAGCGCGCAAACCCGTAAGCTACGATACTCGACGAAAAAATCTCGGCCAGCATCGCCAGGATCGTGATAAACACCGTGTTGAACGCGAAGCGCGTGAACGACACCGGCAGCGAGGTCCAGGCTTTGCTGTAATTATCCCAGGCCACCGGGTCCGGGATCAGGTCGGGCGGATAGACAAACAGGCGGCTGGTCGTGGTCAGCGAGGTACTGAGCATCCAGGCGAACGGGACCAGCACCAGACTCGCCCCGAACACGATCAGCCCGTAGACCAACAGCCGTCCGGCCCACGGGTTGCGGCGCGGGATGATCGGCACCAAATCGGCCGTGCCTGGGCGCACCAGGGCAGGGGTTTGCGTAGCCATCAGGTTCGCTCCTTTACATCCGCCACGCGCAACGGCACCACCGCCGTCCGTCCGCGACGGAACGGCCACCAGCGGCGGCGGCCTTTCGGCGTATCATCCCGCATCTCGCCTTCATAATAGACCCACAGGCTCGACGAACGAAACACTACCAACGTCAGCACCAGGATAATCACCAACAGCACCCAGGCCAACGCCGAGGCATAGCCCATCTTCTGCCGGGTGAAGGCTTGTGTATAGATGTACACCTGCATGAAAATGCCCGCGTCCTGCGGTGTATCAATAAACAGCGGCGCGGTGAACGTCTGCAATGCGCCGATGATCGCCATGATCAGCGTGTAGAACAAGGTCGGGGTCAGCATCGGCACGGTCACATGGCGGAACTGGGTGATCGGCCCGGCCCCGTCAATCTTGGCCGCTTCGTACAGGTGCAGCGGAATGTTTTTCAGCCCGGCCAGCATGATCACCGTCTGTGTGCCGAACACGCCCCAAATTGACATAATAATAAACGACGGCAGCACCAAATGCTCGTCGTTAAACCAGCCCGGCTTGGGCGCGGCGGCCCCCGTCAGCAGGTGGATCGGCAGGAACAGCACGCCGAGAAACGCATTGATCAGCCCCGAATCGGGGTTAAACATCCAACGCCACAACAGCGCCGTGGCCGCCGCCGGCAACACCGCCGGCAGGTAATAGAGCGTGCGCCAGATGCCCAGCCCTTTCACGTTCTGATTGAGCAACATCGCCGTAAACAGCGACCCGATCATGCCCAACGGCACACTGAGTACGGCATAGCCCAGGGTGAGCCGGATGCTGGGCCAGAAATTGGTGTCGTTATTAAACATCCGGCTGTAGTTACTCAACCCCGCCCATGTCGGTGGTTGCAGCAAGTTATAGTCGGTGAAACTCAGGTAGAGCGAGGCCAGGAACGGGAACAGGTTCCAGATCACAAAGCCCAGCAACCAGGGCATGATCAACGCATAGCCGGTCGCCGGTTGCGTGCGAACCTTCAGCAGGCGCAGCAGCCAGTACGTGCCAAACATGACCAGCCCAATGCCTACCCCTACGATCACCCAATGGATCAGCGTGCTGGGGTAATCCGTCATCCACGAAGTCGGTTCCGATCCAGTCATCCGCCTTCCTCCTTTCCGCGTCCCGCCTCCGACATCCGCCCGTAAATCTGTCTCACCGCGCAGACGCGAAGAACGCGAAGGTTCTTTTAATAGAAAATCTTCGTGTTCTTCGCGTCTGCGCGGTGTACCCGTCGTGCTGAATAGAAAATCTTTGCGTTCTTCGCGTCTTTGCGGTGTAATC
The DNA here is from genome assembly GCA_030853735.1 of Chloroflexota bacterium. GTDB lineage: Bacteria > Chloroflexota > Chloroflexia > QHBQ01 > JAICKM01 > JAICKM01. Next base: position 2,827 of record JALYUO010000469.1, on the reverse strand, counting down.
CGTCGTGCCGGCCGCAGCCTAGTGCTTGGGCAGGGTTTCTTCCAGCTTCGGGCGCGCTTTGGCCGCCAGATCGGCCGCACTGCCCTTGCCGTGGTACAGCGGGTTCTGGAACTGCTCCCAGTACGCCGTGTTCCAATCGCCCATCTGCGGGATCACGCGCTCGCTCCGCATATCCTGCATCGCTTGCACGATAATCGCCGCCGAGTCTTTCTTGCCCGGCACGCTCGCCGTGATGCCTTCCGCCGTCGCCAGCGACTTGCGCGGCGCCGGCACCTTCCAGTGCTGAATGCCGTCGGTCAGCGCGATCAGCGCCTTGTACGCCACATCCGGGTGCTTGGTCGAACTCGACACCACGGTGGAGGCCGTCCAGGCAAAGGTCGTGCGCTTGCCCGTCGTCGGGTTCTTCGGCAACAACGCCGTCTTGATCACCGGGATTTTCGCGTCTTTGGCATGGTCGTAATCATAGCTGTCCGACGCGCCGCCGAAGAAGGTCGCCACTTTGCCGGCGCGCATCATCGCCTCGAAGCCCTGCTCTTTGATCGTGGCTTCCGAGGGCGCATATTGCTTGTTGTAGATCAGGTCGGCGTAGAACTGCTCCCCGGCTAGGGCTTCCGGCGAGTCAATCGGGCTGCTCTTCAGATCGGACGAGATGACTTCGCCGCCCGCCTGCCACACGAACTGCAAGATCGGCGGCCAGCCGTTCAGGGTGGTGCCGTACTGGCTGCCATCCGCTTTGGTCAGTTTGGCCGCGGCCGCCTTGAAATCGTCCCAGGTCATGTTCTCATCGGGCTGCTTGACCCCGGCCGCATCAAACAGAGCGGGGTTGTAGTACATCATCGTAGGTTGCGCGATCCAGGGCAGGCCGTAGGTCTTGCCGTTGTACTGCGCCGTCGCCAGTTGCGACGGGAAGTAGTCATCCAGCTGCGCCGCCGCACTCTTGTCGGCCTTCAGCATATCGCTCAGGTCAAGCAGCGCGCCTTTGTCCGCGTAGGGCACGATGTTGTCCTGGTCCAGCCAGAACAGATCCGGTGCTTGGTTGCCGGCGATCATCGTCTGGATCTTGGTGTAGTAATCCGCCGGGGCCGGGTTGTAGACGATCTGGTAATCGGGAGCCGCCGCGTTGATCTTGTCAATGATCGCCTGGAGTTCTTTGGACTCGTCGGCCCCGGCCCAGGTCGCCATCGTGAGTTGCACTTTGCTGCCGCTGTTGCCGGCTGCTGGGGCGCTGGTGTTCGTAGCCGCCGCCGGCATTGCGGCGGGAGCCGTCGCCGCACCCGCCGGCACCGTCGTGGGCGCAGTGGTGGCCGGGGCGTTCGTATCGCCGCAGGCGGCCAGCAACGGCAGGATCATCGCCAGCGTGGCGAAGCCGCTGAAAAGTTTACGTGGATGGTCCACAGTCTCTCCTCCTTCGATAACACAATCCTTGTGACGCATTCCACAGTGAATGCCTGTTCGCATGGGTGCCCGTTAGGAAATGCCGCAAAAATCTGCATCCCATTCCGTCACCCCAGCTTCGTGATCCCTCGTGTCCTGCGGGGATCAATCATGCGGTGCGGTTCCCTAAAGAATAGGCGGAACCGCGCGTACTAACCGTCACCGTAATTGCTGAAATCCCTTCGCGCTTCTTCGCGGCCCTGCGCGGATCAATCATGCGGTGTGCTTCCCGTACTCCACTAAACACTAAACACTAAACACTAAACACTAAACACTAAACATCATTGCCGGCCGTCACCTCCTCCCAGACAGGATCGGGCACACAGCCGCACGACTGGCGGATGATCAGCTCGGTCCCGACATACGTGCGTTGCGGCGGACTGGCCGGATCAGCCAGCCGGTCAAGCAGGCGGTTGGCGGCCACTTGGCCCAGCCGCTCTTTGTAGATCCGCGCCGTGGTCAGCGGCGGGTGCGTATGCTGGGCGGCCTCAATATCGTCGAAGCCCGCCACCGCCACATCCTCCGGCACCCGTCGCCCCTGTTCGCGCAACGCCCGCAGCGCCCCAATCGCCATACTATCATTGACCGCAAACAGCGCCGTCGGTGGGGCATCCTCGGCCAGCAGGCGGCAGGTCGCCGCGTAGCCACTCGCCACGGTGGTTTCGGCCTCATGCACCAGCGTCGCCGGCCCGCTCAGGTCGGCGTGAGCTAACGCCTCCGCATAGCCGGCGGCGCGTTCGGCGCTGCTGATCCAGCCTGCCGGCCCGCCGATGAACGCCACCCGCCGGTGCCCATGCCCCAGCAAATGCGCCACCACTGCCCGCGCCCCCTCCCGGTCGTCGCTCAGAACCACGTCCAGCGGGGTTTGCCGTAAGCTGTTATCAATCAGCACCAACGGCACATCCGCCAGCGCCAATTCCACGATCAGGCTACGATCAATGTCCGGTCCGGCCAGGATCAGCCCATCCACCCGGTTTTCGCGCACCAACGACAGGTCGGGCTGTGGGCGCGTGCCGTCGGGATCGCCCACCGACGACAGGATCACATGATAGCCCCGCTGCGCCGCCGCCTCTTCCACCCCGTGCATGATCTGCCAATAGAAAGGGTCGCGGCTGGCCGGAAATCCTTTGCGCCGCACAATAAAGCCCAGCGTCTGCGTGCGCGCCGTGCTGAGACCCCGCCCCACCCCATGCGGCGTAAACGCGACGGCGGCGGCCAGTTCCAGCACTTGGCGGCGCATATCAAAGCTCACGCCCGGCTTGTCGTTCAGCGCCCGCGATACCGTCGCCGCCGACACCCCCAGCCGCTCCGCGATATCTTTGATCCGCAACGGTATCATGACGCTGCCACCCCCCGTAGGAGGGGGCTGGGTCCCCCGCAAGTGTCCCCACGC
>JALYUO010000433.1 GCA_030853735.1 Chloroflexota bacterium | reverse complement strand
ACACGTTGCTGACTAGGAAATCTTCAGTTACTTAGTCGCGCCACTAGCGGGCACGTCGGGGGTTTCCGGGCCGCCGTCATCCGGGCCTTGCTGATCCCCCTCTTGGAGCGTGTCGTTATCCGGCCCGGCTACTGCGGTCGGCTCCGCCCCGCCGGTATCGGGGCCTTGCGGTGCTGATCGCTTGCCGGCGACCAAACGGCATATAGCTGTCTGCTACGGGGCCGGAGCAGGTCACCCCAGGCTCCGGCGTGAAATATGCCGGGTCTGATTCCCCGCTACTTCGTGCTGCTACCGAGAGTTGCTACGGTCCCGGCAATTGGATGACCACCGTCGCGCGGTTGATGTAGGCCGGTGCGCCGCCGCCCGGTCGCGCCACCCGATAATAGCCGGTGGCGACCGCGAGTTGCCGCCCTTGCGCGTTGGTCACCGGGCCCGGCGGGCGCGCGGTACTGTCCAGATAGGGCAGGATCGCCCCACGATCTACCCAGGCCACGGCGGGGGCTTGAGGATCGGGGGCCGTCCGCACCGGCACCCCATCCAGCAGCACCACGGCGCTACAGCCCGTAACCGCCCCGGCGGCCACGGCGGCGGCGCGCTCTTGCCCCACCGTCATTGTGGCTTGGGTGCCGAGAAACCGCTCAATGCCGGTTGCAATGCCGGCCGCCACCCGGTCCGGCTGATCAAACAGCACAGCGCGGTCGGCGGCGCTGGTCATAAAGCCGGTTTCGATGACCGCACCGGGCGTGCCGGCGCTGATCCGGCTGTCCTCGCCCATCCAACTATTGATGGCGTAGTAGCCACGCATATTGTCGGTGACTTCTGTATCGCGTGGCAACCCGGTGGCGGCGGCATAGGCGGTCTCCAATTGCGCGGTCAGTTCGGCAGCGGCCCAGGCCACCCCCGTGCGCCAGGGCGGGGCGATCTTATAGCCGCGCACGGGCCGGGCAAAGTTCGCATCGGCATGAATGGCGACAAAAGCATCCGCCTGGTAGCCATTGGGCACCGTCGCCGGCAGCAGATCCACCTGCACCCCCGCCTGTTCTAACAGGCCGGCGGTGCGGCGGGCGATGTCCCAATTGACCGCGAGTTCGGTCCGCCCGGCGGCGGTAGTCCCCGTTTGATCCCATAACCGGGCCAGCGAGCGCGGCAGCGCGGCAATCTGCCAATGGCCGACTTGTAACCCCACGCGCGACGGCACCGGCGTTGGCGATGGTGGTGGCGGCGTGGGCGACACCGCAGGCGGCGGAATCGGCGCGGCGGGCGGCACAATCAGCGCGGGAGGCGAGCGGGGAAGCGGGCCGGCTGCGGCGTTAGGCGTAGGGCGCAGTTGCGCCGGCGGTGCCGGCGGCGGTGGTAGGCGTGGGCGGGCAGGCGGCACCGTCTGATAGACCAACAGCCCCCCGCCAAGCAGCGCGACCATGCCGATTAACAGGACACCCCAGACGCGGCGGGTGCGGCGTGGGCCGCGTGGCAGGCTCATAATGACGCGCGGCGCAGGCGTAACCACGCCCTGCCGATCATGCGCCGGCGGATTCCTGACGACGGATAAGACATCGATCCCTCCTATCTAGCCATGCGACTCGCGATCCGTCGCCGGCGTGGGTCCGGCCCCCGCGGCCCGCCGCCGGATACGAGCAACTCCCCAATACAGCGCCAGGGCCAGGGCGACAATGCCCAGGCTGCCGGCCACGTCGAGCAGGTGATGCACGCGCGCATAGACCCGCGCCAGCCCGACGAGCACCGCCAGTCCCCAGAACACCACCCCGGCGACCGGGTCCACTACCGTCACCGTGGCCGCGACGGTGGCGACCAGCAGCGTGTGATCGGACGGGAAGCCGTTGTCGGTGGCGCTGGCAATCAGAGGTGGTCCGCCACCCAGCAGGAACGGGCGGGGATCGGCGATCAGTCGGGTCGCCACCTGGGCCAAAGCGAAAGCCAACCCGCCGATCACCACGGCTGCGCCGGCCCACTCGCGCCGGCGCGCCCGATAGCGCGTCAGCAGCAGCAGCACCGCGAGGCCCAGCAACAGCAGATAAAAATCCTGGGCCAGAAAAATCATGATCCCATTAAACACTGTCCGTAGCTCCTTCTTGGATAGCCTGTTTCGCCGACTGCGGCAGCCAGACCGTGACCTGACTGCCCACGCCTGGCGTGCTGCTGACGGTGATGTGCCCGCCGTGTTCGCCGGCAATCGCCTGGGCAATCGCCAGCCCCAAGCCGCTGCCGCCGGTGGCCCGCGCCCGCGCCGGGTCCACGCGGTAGAAGCGTTCAAACAGGTGCGGCAAATGTTCAGCGGCGATGCCCGCCCCGCTATCGGCCACCGTCACAGCCCAGCCCGCATCGGCGGCGGCCAGCGTCACCACCACCTGCCCGCCCGCCGGGGTCCAGGCCAGCGCATTATCCAGCAGGTTGAGAAAGAGTTGGACCAAGTGGTCGCCGTCGCCGGCCACCCAGGCCGCGCCGGGACCGGCCCAACTGACGGTGACCGCATCGTGTTCCTGCCGGCGCGCCACCAATCCCGCCAATAGGGCGACCAGATCCACCGGCCCCGGCGGCCGCGCCGCGCTATCCAGCCGAGCAAGTAACAGCATCCGCTCCACCAAGCGGATCAGGCGGTCCAGATCCGCGTCCATCGCGTGCAGCATCGTGGTGAGCGCGTCCGCACTGCGCGGCCGGCTGAGGGCGAGGCTGATCTGGGTTTTGAGCAAGCCCAGCGGGGTGCGTAATTCGTGCGAGGCATCGGCAGTGAACTGTTGCTCGCGGGCAAAGGCAGCGGCCAAGCGGTCGAGCATGGCGTTGAAGGTCGCGGCGAGGCGACCCACTTCGGCGGGCGGGACGTGCAGCGCCACCCGTTCGGCGAGATTCTGCCGGTCAATACGCCCAGCCTGGGCGGTAATGGCGGCCAGCGGGGCGAGCGCACGCCCCGCCACGATCCACCCCGCGCCCGCCGCCAGAGCCAGCGCCAGCGGCAGGCTCACCGCCAGGATTAGTCCAATCGTTGTGGCGGTGCGTTCCAGCGGCAACAGCGACAAGCCGACCAGCAACGACAGACCGCCCGCGCCCGCGTCGCTATCGGCGCTTAACGCGCGGCGATAGAGCCGCACCGGCGTGCCGTCGGCCAAGTGGGCATCTTGCAGCACACCCAGCGGCGGCAACGGCGGCAGACCGGCCGGCACCCCACCGATGCGCGCCTGGATCGCCCCCTGCCGGTCCAGCACCCAGCCGAACACGCTGCGCGTGGTGACGGCGGCGGCATCGTCGGTGGGCACCACGACCGTCGCGCCCCGCACGTCTACCGCCGCCGCCAGTTGCGCGGCGCTCAATTGCAAGGTGCTGTTCACTTCCTGGGATTGCACCGTGCGGACCGTCAGCCACAGCCCCGCCCCTAGCGCGAACAGCAGCAGCGCGTTCACCAGCAGCGACCCGGCCACCAACCGTCCGCGCAGGGTGCTAATCCGGCGCATCGCCGCCAATGCGGTAGCCGAGGCCACGCACCGTGCCGATCAGCTTCTGCGGGTAGGGATCGTCAATTTTGCGCCGCAGATAATGGATATAGACTTCGAGCAGCTTGGAGCCGCCGGCATAATCGGCATTCCACACATGGTCAATCAGTTGATCGCGCGAGAGTACCTGGCCGGCGTGGCGCATCAGCCATTCCAGCAGGCTATATTCGGTCGCCGTCAGTTCGATAGATCCGTCGCCGCGTGTGGCCCGCTTGGTCGTCGTATCGAGCAGGAGATCGCCAACCTGGAGCTGCGTCCGCTTGCGTGGCCCCTCGCGGCGGCTGAGGGCGCGCAGCCGGGCCAGCAACTCGCCCAGCGCAAACGGTTTGACCAGATAATCGTCGGCTCCGCTATCCAGCCCGGCGATGCGGTCGGGCAACGCATCACGCGCCGTCAGCATCAGGATGGCCGCTTGCCCGCCGCCCGCGCGGTAGCGCCGGCAGACCGCGACTCCATCTAGCCCCGGCAGCATCCGGTCGAGCACCACCAGGTCGTAGGGATAGGCCGCCAACTGGGCCAGCGCGGCGGGGCCGTTGTCTACCACATCCACGGCATACGCCTCTTCCTCCAGCCCCTGCCGTAGCAGGGCGGCCATGCGCGCTTCGTCTTCCACCACCAACACCCGCATCAGCGCATCCGATCAGATTTCATGGAGCGCCGCGACCGCCGCCCGGTAGGCTGCCCGGCGCGCCCCCAGCACCGTACCCACGGTCGCCAACGCGCCCGCCCCTAGCAAGCCGCCCAGATAGAGCCAGGGCACGGCCAACTGGTCCGGCGGCGGATCAAACACCCCGGTCAGCACCGTCACCAACATCTGCGCCACCGCGAAACCGAGGGCCAAGCCGGCCAAGCTGCCGCCCAACGCGATCCACAGTCCCTCGCTCCACAGAAACGCGCCGACCTGGGCCGGCCGGGCACCCAGCGCGCCGAGGATGGCGAAAGTGCGCCGCCGTTCGGCCAAGCCCAGCGCCAAGACCAGCCCAGTCGCGGCTGTCACCAGCAGCACCGCGAAGGTCAGTTCCAGGGCGGTCAACCCGCCGAGATCCACCGCCGTGAGGCTCGATCCAATGAGCCGGGTGGTGGCGCTCAGATCCGTCACCTGTAACCCCGCCGTGGGGCCAACCACGCCGCGCACTTGGGCGGCCAGCGCGGCCGGATCGCCCGTCGCGCGCAACAGCACGATTTCAGCAGCGGGCGTGCCGGTCTGGGCCGCGATGTAGGCCGCATTCGCCACCAAAAACGAGTCGTGCGGCGCGGTGGGGAACTCGCGTGCGATGCCGATAAAGTGGAAGGACACCGCATGATACTGCCGGTCGGCGGCGCTTTGCAGGCGCAGCTTTACCGTGTCCCCCGGCACGAGCTGATAGTCGCGCACCGTTTCGTTCGAGACCAGCACGCCGTCGGGCTGGGCGGCCAGGGCGGCCAGGGCCGCTTGGGCGGTGCTGCCGGCAAAAAAAGCATCCGCCAGACCTGTTGCGCTGCCCAAGCGCAGCGGATCGATGCCGTAGAGGTCTTGCAGATCGTTGCCGACATAGGCGAAGCGGTGCTGCATGGCCGCGCTGCCCGCCACCCCCGGCAAGGTGGCGAGGCGATCCAGCACGGCCCCCGCCGGGCGGTCCGTCGTGCCGGTGAGGGTCACGTCCGCGCCGTTGGTGAGTTGCGCGTCCACCCGCGCTTGGGCATTATAGGTGGTATTGAAGACCGCCGTCGAGGTGGCGAAGGCGACGGCCAGGGCGACCAGGACCAGGCCGCCCGTCACCGGCCCACGTCGCCGGCCCAACGCCGCCGCCACCACGGCGGCCAGATTGCCGGCCAC
>JALYUO010000431.1 GCA_030853735.1 Chloroflexota bacterium | reverse complement strand
GGGGTCGGGGGTGGGGGGTCAGATACTGGCTATCGGCTATTCAACACAGATGGGATCAGTTGACGGCGACCAGCACTCAACACTCAACACTCAACACTCAACACTCAACACTCGTCCCCTACCGGCTGCTGAAGGGGCGTACCACGGCGGCCTGGGCGGCGCGGCTGCGGGCGGGGATGCAGATACGGTTGCCGGATGATCGGCTGGAGGAGTCGTGGGCGGTACACAGGGGGCACCTGCTGACGCTGGCGGGCGATGGACGCGGCGATCCGGCGGTCCAGGCGGCGTTGGCGGCCTGCGGCTATGCGCCGGCTGACCAGCCGGTGCCAGCCTATCCCTGGCCCGCCGGCCCGCTGGAACCTGCGCCAAGTGACTGGGCCGGGCGCATGGCGGTAGCAGCGCGGCAGGTGCGGCAGCGTGATCCGGGCGCATGGGCGGCAGTGCAGACACTGTTCGCGGCGGCAGGACCGACGTTCATCTGGCCCGCGCCGCCGCCGTGGCCGAGCAGTCGCGCCTATCGCCATGCCGTGGCCCATTGGCTGCTGCTATTGCGGGATCTCGTGCTGTTCGCGGACGGGGAGCGGTTAGTGCTGCTGGCCGGCCTACCGCCGGACTGGCTGGCCCGCGCCGGCACGATAGAGGTAAGCGACGCGCCTACCCCATGGGGTCGCCTGAGCCTGCGCGCCGCCTGGACCGACCGCGCCGATTCGCTGCACCTGGATCTGACGACCCGCACGCCACCCCCCGGCGGCTATGCCGTCTGGCTACCGCACCCCGTGGCCCGCGCCGAGGTGGACGGCGCGCCGCTGCCACTCCATTCGCCGGCGGGCGCAACACCGGCGACGGTGATTTTGCCGCCGACGGCGCGGGCGCTACAAGTCTACTGGCATGGCTGAGGTCACTGGCCCACTTTTGCCCCGATAAATCCTCAGCACTGCCTGAGCCGTGATCTAAGTAAGCAGGGATGTTCACTGACGACTTGGTATAGATGATGCTGATACGGTGAACGTTCACTGAGCAAGGGCGATAGGAGATCTTAATGAGTGCAGGGCATAACCACACACACGGCCTGACCAAACGCAAACTACAGGTCGCCTTCGGGCTGACCGCGATCATCTTGGTCGTGGAGCTGGCCGGTGGGTTGATCGCCAATTCACTCGCCTTGCTGTCCGATGCGGGTCATGTGCTGACCGACATTGTGGCGCTGGGCCTAGCCTTATTCGCCACAACGCAAGCCGAGCGACCCGCCGACGCGCAACGCACTTTCGGCTACCATCGCACCGGCATTCTGGCCGCACTGATCAACGCGCTGACACTGATCGGGATCGTGATTTTTATCGGCTATGAGGCCGTGGCCCGCTTGGGGCACCCGGAGCCGGTCGAACCGGGGCCGCTGTTCCTGGCGGCGGCGGTGGGCATCGGCCTCAACCTGTATATCGGCTTCGGGCTACGCGGCGAAAGCAGCAGCAATCTCAACGTGCGCGCCGCCATGCTGCACGTTTTTGGGGACGTAGCCGCCTCGGTCGGCGTGATCCTGGCCGCCGTCGTGATCGTACTCACCGGTTGGTATGCCGCCGACACACTGATCTCGCTGGGTATCGCCCTGTTGGTGGCAAAAGGCGCATGGGATATTTTGCGCGAAACCGTGGACATTTTGATGGAAGCCACGCCGCGCGGTATGGATCTGACCCGCCTTGTGCATGACATGGGGGACGTGCCGGGCGTGCGGGATGTGCATGATCTGCACGTTTGGTCTATCGCCGGCGGGATGCCGGTGCTATCGGCCCATGTGGTAGTCGCGGACGACTGCTCCCTCAGCGCCTGTGATCCATTGCTGCGCGGGCTTAATCATCTCTTGGATCACGAGTACGGCATCGCGCACACCACCATCCAGATCGAGTCGATCTGCTGCCCTGCCGACGATCTCTATTGCAACATGGCCGCCGGCGCAGTGCCGCACGTCCATGACCACGCCTGAGCTGACGGATCGCACCACAAAGGCACAAAGAACACGAAGATTTTATGGGTCGTCCTTTGTGTCCTTTGTGGTGAGAACCGGTTTCACCGTTGCTCACTCCAGCCGCAGCTATCGCTGGAGCCGGCCGTAATAGACCGCAGTCTCGTAGGCAAAAGCCACTTGCCCCGCCTGAGCGTAAGTGTCGAACAGGCGCTGCAACGCGGCGATCATGGGCGCGTGAGCGGGCGTGGCGGGTTCGGGCGCATAGGAGGAGGAGAGGAGGCGGCCCTGGATGCCCGCCCAATCAAACCACTGCTGATTCTCGAACGTCGCCACACGGAAATCCGGGCTGCCGAACAACGTTACGATGTTGGGGGTGCGCGCATCGGCCCGTTCGTGGGCTTGCGTGGTATAGCCCGGCGCGTACTCATGCAGCAATTGTTCGTAGCCGACCAGAAACGGCGTGGAGTCGGTGCGGCGCGCGTTCCCGACCAGCACACTCCAACCCTGGGGCCGCAGAATACGGAGAAATTCCTGGCGGGCGGCCGGCGGGTCAAACCAGTGGAATGCTTGCCCGGCGGTCACAAAATCCACGCTCGCGCTGGGCAGGGTCGTGGCTTCGGCGGTGCCGGCGATGCTGGTGAAGGCTGGGTAGCCTGCCAAGAGGCGCGCGCCGGCCGCCCGCATCGGGGCGTTGGGCTCAACCCCAAAGACCGGATTGCCGTGTTGCAGCCACAGCACGGCCAGCAGACCCGTGCCGGAGCCGATGTCGGCGATCACCGCCTGCGGGGTCAGGCCACATTCACGGGCCAGCAGCGGCACGATAGCCGCTGGATAGCTGGGCCGGTACTGCACATAGTTGTCCACCCGACTGGAGAAACGCTGCGTCGAATCGCTCATCACACCCTCCTCACTAAGATTAAAGCCTCTCAGCATTATACCAGAGGTGGTGGGCCGCACCGTGTCGCCCATAAACGGTTGGTATGTATGTTGCTCTGGCACGGGTAGATCGGGCCAGCCGCGCCGATCCAGCGCGTCAGGAGCGTGGTCGGTCAGCATACGCGGCACGCCACGTCACCGGGATTCCCCATATCGCGTATCCACCAGGAGGCAAACCCAACAATGGACAGTCATGCAAAGGGTGCTACAGACGACCACAGCGCGGGTCACGGCAACAGCGACCAGCGGACGGTCACCGCGCAGAGCAAAGACGAAGCGTTGGAACCGTTCCGCGAACATCAGGACGGCGAGTATCTAACCAGCAATCAGGGTTTACGCATCAATCACACCGACGACTCGCTGAAAGCCGGGTCGCGTGGCCCAACACTGCTGGAAGATTTCCACTTCCGCGAAAAGATCACCCACTTCGACCATGAGCGCATCCCGGAGCGGGTAGTCCATGCGCGCGGCATGGGCGCACACGGCGTTTTCCAGGTCTATAAGCCGCAGGCCGAATACACGATGGCCGGCTTCCTGCAAGATCCGAGCGTGCAAACGCCGGTCTTTGTGCGCTTCTCGACCGTGGCCGGGTCGCGCGGCTCCGCCGATACGCCCCGCGATGCGCGTGGGTTTGCCGTCAAGTTCTACACCGCCGAAGGCGTGTTCGATCTGGTCGGCAATAATATCCCGGTGTTCTTTATCCAAGATGCGATCAAGTTCCCCGATCTGATCCATGCCGTCAAGCCGGAGCCGCACAACGAGATCCCCCAGGCGGCCAGCGCGCACGACAACTTCTGGGATTTTGTTTCGCTGACCCCTGAAACGATGCACATGATCATGTGGGTCATGTCGGACCGCGCCATGCCGCGCAGCGCCCGCATGATGGAAGGCTTTGGGGTCAACACCTTCCGCTTCGTCAACGCCGCAGGCAAGGCCCACTTCGTCAAGTTCCACTGGAAGCCGCTGCTGGGCGTGCATTCGCTGCTCTGGGACGAGTCGCAGAAGCTGGCCGGCAAAGATGCCGATTGGCTGCGCCGCGACCTGTGGGAGGCCATCGAAACGGGCAACGGGCCGGAGTGGGAGTTCGGCGTGCAGCTGATCGCGCAAGAAGACGAGTTCAAGTTCGACTTCGATGTGTTGGACGCGACAAAGCTGTGGCCCGAAGCTCTGGTGCCGGTGCAGCGCATCGGCAAGCTAACCCTGAACCGCAACCCCGACAATTACTTCGCCGAAACCGAGCAGATCGCGTTTCATCCCGGCCACCTCGTGCCGGGCATTGATGTTAGCAACGACCCGCTGCTGCAAGGCCGCCTGTTCTCCTATCTGGACACGCAAATCTCGCGCATCGGCGTGAACTTCGCCGAGATCCCGATCAACCGCCCGCTGGCCCCGGTCCACAACAATCAGCAGGACGGTCAGATGCGCCAGAGCATCAAGGCCAGCCACGTCAACTACTTCCCCAACTCGCTGGGGGGCGGCTGCCCAATGGTCGCACCGCAGGACATGGGCGGCTATGTGCATTACCCGGAGAAAGTAGAAGGCCACAAAATCCGTGAACGCAGCGCCAGCTTCAGCGACCACTTCAGCCAAGCCAGCCTGTTCTGGCAGAGCCAGTCGGATGCGGAGAAAGAGCATCTCGTGCAGGCGATCCAGTTCGAGTTGAGCATCGTGGAGAGCAAAGAAGTCCGTACCCGCGTCGTCGGCCTGCTAGCACAGATCGCGCCCGAACTGGCCGCCCATGTCGCGGCGGCCATCGGCGTGCCCGCGCCGGCTGCCCCGGCCCAGGCCAAGCCCGTCGCCGTCAACGGGGTCAGCGACGCGCCCGAACTCAGCATGATGAACACCGTCAAGGACACGATCAAGACGCGCCGCGTGGCGATTGTGGCGACCGACGGGGTGAACGGGGCCGATGTGCAAGCGATGAAGCAGGCACTCACCGCCGCCGGCGCAGAGGTCAAGATCGTCTCGCAATTCCTGGGCACGATCAGCAGTGCAGACGGCAGCGCCATCGAAGTGGACAAAACCTTCCGCAACAGCCCGTCCGTCACCTTCGATGCCGTCTATCTGCCCGGCGGCGCGCAAAGTAGCGCCACGCTGCAACAGATCGGGGATGCCGTCCACTTCGTCAACGAAGCGTTCATGCACTGCAAGCCGATTGCCGCCACCGGCGCAGGCGCGACCCTACTGGCCGGCACGGGCCTGCCTATTGACCCCGCCGCGCCCAGTAAAATGCCGCCCGAACTAGGCATCGTGGTGGCCGACAACGGCAGCGACGCGGCCGCGTTCGCGCAGGCGTTCATCGCGGCCATCGGTCAACACCGCTTCTTCAACCGCGTCCGCAAGGATCTCGTCCCGGCCTGAGACGGACCGTAGTAAAGCAAATC
>JALYUO010000418.1 GCA_030853735.1 Chloroflexota bacterium | reverse complement strand
GGCCATAAGCGCGCCGCGTGGTCGGCAGCGGCGCGTCGGCAGCGCGCTGCGGTGCGGCCCGATCTAATACCTTCATACCGTCCTTTTACCCACACAAAACCGGTCAAGCCCTGCGTCGGCCTGCCGGTGCGGTCGTGCTTGCTTTACATAACGCCAGAGCCATTTGCGTCTATACATTGCTCTGCCGTATACTATAGCGATCATGGGCATTATAGTCCATACCGGCGCAGAAAACGACTCGCCTGATCGCCGCCGGTCGTTGCGCCACTCGGATAGGATACAGCACCTGCCTTTATGACTAGCCTCTATCTGCACATTCCTTTTTGCGAGTCGAAGTGCATCTATTGCGACTTCAACTCCTACGCCGGCCTGGACGGGCTGTACGCGCCGTTCGTGGACGCGCTCTGCGCCGACATTGCGCGCGGGCCGGAAACGGCGGCGCTGGCCCGTTTGGCCCCCGCCCCGCCGGATGCGCCAGAGGCGGACCCTATCGGGCGCATCGAAACGATCTTTTTCGGCGGCGGCACGCCCAGCGTGTTGCCCCCGGCAGCCATCGGGCGCATCCTGGAGACGGTGGCGCGCCACTACGACTTGGCTCCCGCTGCGGAGATCAGCATGGAGGCTAATCCCGGCACAATCACGGTGGATCGCTTTCGTGGCTACTTGGCTGCCGGCATCAACCGCCTGAGTATGGGCGTGCAGTCGTTCAACGACGCGCAGTTGCTGGCGATTGGGCGCATCCACACGGCGGCGGAGGCGGTGGAGGCGTATCACCTCGCACGCACGGCGGGCTTCAAGGACATCAACCTCGACTTCATCTTCGGCTTGCCCGGTCAGGATCTGGCCGATTGGGATGCGACCCTGCGCCAAGCCGCCGCGCTGGGCACGGATCACCTGTCGTGCTACTCGCTGATCGTCGAAGAACACACCCCGCTGTGGCTCAAGGTGGAGCAGGGCGCGGTGCAGGTGCCCGATGACGATGCGGTGGCCGATATGTACGAACTCTGTCAGGCGACGCTGGCCGACGCGGGCTACACCCAGTACGAAATCTCGAATTGGAGTACGCCGGGGCACGAGTGTCGCCACAATTTGGTCTATTGGCGCGCGCAGCCCTATCTGGCCTTTGGGCCGGGCGGGCACGGCTATTTCGGCGGGCGGCGCTACTGGACGATCCTCAGCCCGAAGAAGTATATCACCGCGCTGGCGCAAGGCGGCAGCGCGCTGGCGGGGGCCGAATGGATTGCGCCCGATCTGGCGATGGGCGAGTTTATGATGCTGGGCTTGCGGACCCTGGCCGGCATTGCGCCGTCGGAGTTTGCCGCCCGCTTTGGCCGCCCTTTCAGCGCGGTCTATGGCCCGCTCGCCACGCAGTTGCAGGATTGGGGGCTACTCGCTGTGGAACCGGCCCGCGATGTGATGCGTCTTTCTAGTCGGGGGTTGTTACTGGGCAACGAAGTGTTTGCGCGCTTTTTGCCGGATTAAGGCTGCCTGACCGGGTGGCCTTTGTGTTGCCTGCGCCCGCGCAATGAATTGCGCGACTACACCCGGCGACGTTCGTTCTACAACTGACGGGCGCGGCAAGCAGCGCCCCTACATTCGGGCACGGGCATTGACGGGCGCGGCAAGCAGCGCCCCTACATTCGGACACGGGCATTGACGGGCGCGGCAAGCAGCGCCCCTACATTCGGACACGGGCGCGGCAAGCAGCGCCCCCACAGTCAACCACCGGCATTGACGGGCGCGGCAAGCAGCGCCCCTACATTCCCGGTGTTGGCACGGGCGCGGCAAGCAGCGCCCCTACATTCGGACACGGGCGCGGCAAGCAGCGCCCCTACATTCGGACACGGGCGCGGCAAGCAGCGTCTCTACATTCCCGGTGTTGGCACGGGCGCGGCAAGCAGCGCCCCTACAATCGGGCACGGGCACAGCAAGCAGCGTCTCTACACCTGACACCTGACACCTGACACCTGACACCTGACACCTGACACCTGACACCTGACACCTACGCGAGGAGCCACCGATGGCCGACCACATGGCGGGCCGTGTACTGAACGGACGATACGAAATCCAGAGCGTGCTGGGCGGCGGCGGGATGGCGCTGGTCTACCGGGCGCGCGACCGCGTCCTCAATCGCACGGTGGCCGTCAAAGTCTTGCGCGACCAGTATGCCGGCGACCCGCTGTTCCAGCAACGCTTCACGCGCGAAGCGCAGGCCGCCGGCGCGCTGTCGCACCCCAACATCGTCTCGGTCTACGACGTGGGCCAGGATGGAGCGCTGCCCTATATTGTCATGGAGTATGTGCCGGGCAACACCCTGCGCGACCTGATTGAGCAAAAAGGACCGTTGCCGGTGGCCCAGGCCATTGAGATCGGCGCGGGCATCCTGGCCGCGCTCGAATATGCCCACCGCAACGGGCTGATCCACCGCGATATTAAGCCCAGCAACGTGCTGATCACGCCGCAGGGCATGATCAAAGTGGTGGACTTCGGCATTGCCAAGGGGGCGGGCGACCTGTCGTTGACCAGCGCGGGCACGGCGCTGGGCACGGCCGCCTATCTGTCGCCCGAACAGGCGCGCGGCGAAGGTGCGCTGGTGCAGTCCGACCTCTATGCCGCTGGGGTGACGCTGTACGAAATGCTCACCTGCCGCACCCCCTTTGCGAGCGACAGCGACGTGGGTCTCGCCTATAAGCACATCAACGAAGCGCCGCCGCCGTTGCGCCAATTTAATCCGGCGGTGCCGCCGCAATTAGAAGCGATCATCATGCGCGCGCTGGCGAAGAATCCGCAGGCCCGCTTCGGCTCGGCGGCGGAGATGGAAGGCGCACTGCGGAACTATGCCGCTTTCGGCGCGCAACGCACCGCCGCCGTGCCGATGGTGCCGCCGCCGGTCGTCACGACCGTGCGCCCGGCGCCGGTGCCCGTGCCGATCCCACCGCCGCGCCCGGTGCCCGCCCGCGTCGAAATCTATCGCGGCAGCGGCAATTCGTCGGTGTTGACC
>JALYUO010000394.1 GCA_030853735.1 Chloroflexota bacterium | reverse complement strand
ACGGTCGCGGGGCGGAGCCACCCTCCTACAATTGCCGCGCTATCCGGTGATAACCATAGTCTAATTCGTTACCCTCCCAGCACATTTCGCAGCCCGCCACGAGCGCAGCAAGCAGCGCCCCTACATCTATCGTAATCACGTTTCACGTCAGCATTCCGCACTCCGCATTCCGCATTCACGGCACTTCCGCCGACAGCACGCGCGCCCCTGCGCCGTCTAGCACCTCCAGCGTGAGGAGGCCGGCGGGGGCGGGCAGGAGCAGTGGCGCGTCAGGGCGGGCCTCGAAGGGGCGGCGCGCCAGTTCGCTGCTGCCCTGGCGCAGAACAACGGTGCCAAGCGCGGGGCGGGCGGGGGCGAGCGTCAGCCCATCGGCGCTGCGGCCCACGCTGCCCCAGGCCGTAGCGTAGACGACGCGACCCAGGCCGGTCACGGGTTGCCAGCTTTCCTGCCAGCCCGCCGCCGCGCCGGGGGCCAGGGAGGTGTTGTCCCAGAAGGTGGGCAGCAGGCCGCCCCACAGTTCGGCATAGCTGCTGTCGTCGTCGGTGTAGATGTGCGGGTCGAAGTGCGGTCCGAAGCCGAAGATTTTGAGGCCCGCGGCCTGCGTAGCCGGGGGGCCGACGCGCACCATGCCTTCATCGGCAAGCGGGTTGTAAACGGCGGCGTAATCGCCGGTGCGCGTGTCGGGCGGCACAAAGCCGCCCAAGTAGCCGGTCCAGGTGCGGCTGTCGGCGAGGTCGCGCCCGCCCTGCTGCGGCCAGCCGATGCGCCCGTGCGGCGGGCCAAAGCTCGCGTCATCGGTACTGTGAACGGTCAGGGCGCTGGTCGGCAGGGTCCAGGTCACGTCGCGGGCGCGATTGCTGCCGCCGGGAGCCAGCATGGCGTTGGTCCACATCTGGAAGGGCTGAGGGCTGCCGGTCGGGTTGCTGACGGTCAGATCCAGGCCGTAGGTCGCCTCGTCGGGGCGCAGCGTCACGCGGGCAGTGCCGAACAGCCCCGTTTGGCGGTCGGTCACGGTCAGCGTCACCGTCACGCCGCCGTCGCCGTCGCGGGCGGTGGTCGCCGTCCAGGGCAGGTATTCCACCAAGCCGTGTTCCTCGGTGGGGAAAGCCCACTCGTGCCCGCCCACGCCCAGCCACCAGCCGCGCGCCCCAAACGGCGCGGGCTTGACCACCGGATTGCGATAGAGTTCTTCGTGGCCGGTCGGCTTGTAGACCACGCTATACACGCGCCCGCCCAATTCGGGCATGATCGCCAGGCGCAGGTAGCGGTTTTCGAGCTGGATCAGCCGGTAGGTGCGCGGCTGCGGCGGGCCGACGGCGGTGGGATTGAGGCCCGGATAGGCAGCCGGTCGGTCCGGCGCGGCGGGCTGAAAGGCCGCTTCGTAGCCATAGGTCGGCAGTGTCAC
This sequence comes from Chloroflexota bacterium, assembly GCA_030853735.1. Classification (GTDB taxonomy): domain Bacteria; phylum Chloroflexota; class Chloroflexia; order QHBQ01; family JAICKM01; genus JAICKM01. Next base: position 1,950 of record JALYUO010000394.1, on the reverse strand, counting down.
CTGCGCTTCGGCGATGCCGACCCGACGGGCCAGCAGGTCGCGCCCCAGCAGGCCAAGCAGCACGTTGTAGGGCGGGCGGTTTTCGGGGTGCGCCTCGAAGCGGTTGCGCTCGAAATACTGCACCGTGTAGCCGCCTTCGCTCACCTCTTCCGAGAGCGGATAGCCGAACTGGGCTAGGCCGCCGTGGGCTTGCCAGTAGGCCAGGAAGTCGCCGCGCAGGGTGTGCCCGGTTTGGGCGAAGAAGCGGCGGCTGGGGGTAGCCGTCGTGTCGCCCGGTGCCGCCGGCGCGAAGCGTCGCCCGGCAGTCAGCGTCACGCCCAGCAAGCCCAGTTGCACTTCGTAGGGCGTGCCGGCGTTCTCCGGGTGCAGTTCCAGGCGTGCCCGTTCCAGATACTGCACTAGCCGCCCGCCCTCGTCCTCAGCTTCCGCCAACGGCAGGCCGAAGATCGGCAGCCCGCCGTGGCTGTCAAAGTAGGCCACAAACGGCGCGGCCAGGGTGTGCCCGGTCTCGCGGTAGAGCCGCCCGCCTGCTTGCGTCCGCCCCGCCGGTGGTCCGGCTCCTGCGCCCGCCGCCAGCACCACGAGCAGCGTTATGATTCGTGTGATCCGTCGCCATTTCCTAGCCCGCATTCTGTCCCCTTGCCTGGGCGCGACACGCAGCGCCCCTACAGCCCGCATTCCGCATTCCGCATTCGCCACGGGCGCGACACGCAGCGCCCCTACAGCCCGCATTCCGCAATCCTGCCCCTCTGTTCAACGCAGAACTGCTGTGGGGGGTGCGAATCTGGTTAGGGGATCGATCAACGGCAGAATACTTACCAAAAATGGACCCCGTTTGTCAGCCCTTTTGTCGGTAAAAGTGTAGTACCATGAGGCCGTGCTACAAACTTAGCGCAGCAGTTATCGGCGCGGCAGTGCCCGCGCGCTCATTGCGAAGGAGAATTGCCCCCATGCACAGCGCACGTCGTTTGTCTCTTGGTCGCGTCTTGGTCGTCTTGGCGGTTGCCGGCGGAATAGGAGTGGGCTGGTCGCAGTCGCCGCCGGCGGCCCGCGCTGCTGGCTATAGCGTCCTGTTCGATAATGCTCACGCCGAAACCGCCGGCAACGCCGACTGGGTGATCAGCACCAGCCAGCCGGACCCCCTGGCCCAGAACCCGAACCCCACCTCAGAAACCTCGTGGACCGGCGGCATCAGTGCCTGGGGCGTGGCGCTGCAACGCAGCGGCCGCTACAGCCTCAAGACCAACACCAGCGCGCTGACCTACGGCACCAGCAGCGCGCTCGATCTGAGCCACTTTAACGCGCTGGTCTTGCCGGAGCCAAATACGCTGTTCACCAGCGCCGAAAAGACGGCCATTCTCACCTTTGTGCGGAACGGGGGCGGCCTGTTTATGGTCGCCGACCACAACGCCAGCGACCGCAACAACGACGGTTATGACTCGCTGCATATCTTCAACGACCTGATGAACAACGGCGGCGTGGGCAGCGACCCGTTCGGCATCCAGTTCGATGTGGTGAACATCAGCAGCGAAAACCCGAACAACGATACCCCCAATGCCGATCCGCTGCTGCAAGGGCCGTTTGGCACCGCGCAGGGCACCATCATCCGCAGTGGCACCACCGAGACGATCAACCCGGCCCACAACGCCAACGCCCGCGGCGTGATCTACCGGGTCAGCGCGTCGAACACCGGCACCACGGGCATCGAAGTGGCGCGCAGCCTGTACGGCAGTGGGCGCGTGGTCGCCATGGGCGATAGCTCGGCCATTGACGACGGCACCTGCGCGTCGGGCAACAATTGTTTCAACGGCTGGAACGATCCGGCGGCGCAGGACAGCATCCTGTTCCCTAACGCGACCGAGTGGCTGGCGAGCGGCAGCGGCGCGCCCGCCCCCACCGCCACGCCTACGCCCCCCGGCCCCACCAACACGCCCACCCGCACCCCCACGC
>JALYUO010000384.1 GCA_030853735.1 Chloroflexota bacterium | reverse complement strand
GATTTTGCCCCCGCCGGCGTAGACAAAGTGACTATCGCCCGCCAGGACGCGACGCAGTTTGTGGTGATGCAGCATCCTGTGGCGCACGGTCTGTCCCACACCTATTTTGATGCCGTGGGCCGTCTGATCGCTGAGACTGCGCTGTAGGTAGCCGATTCTTCACTGCGTTCAGAATGACAGATCCGCTCTTTTCTATGGCATAGGCTGAGTAGTTACCATTATCCTATACAGCGTAACGTAGCTCTCTAGCCATAGACCTAGTAAGCAGACCGCAAAAGTACATCTCCTGCGGCCTGCTACTACTTAGTCAAAGCTGGAGATCACGCATCTTTCGTCTGACCCATACGCCCCAACCTCTAGTGTTTCGTTTTCAGCTCCTGCGCCGGCGCGGGCGTAGTGGCCGCATCGGGCGTGCGGAGGAAGCGCTCGGTATAGAGCAGCCCCGCGCCGCTGCCGCCCAGGATGGGGCCGATCCAACAGACGAGGTGCATATCGGGGAAGAAGCCGACCGCGACCTCCTACTTAGCGCTCCTGTTTAGCTGCCCCGCTGGGTGAAGGCGAGATCAACCCGTATGCTACCCCTGGTTCGGCTGGTACATCGCCCAGCGGACTGCGATAGGAGGCGGTCTGCGAATCGGGCAACATATCCCTTACGCTATCGCTGGGTGGAATTGCGCCCGTTTGTAGCCGTTGCCGTAGCTCCAGCAGTGTCTGGGCGGCATCGGCGACGAAGCGATCCATTGTGGCGGCGTTCAGGTAGGGATAAGGCCGCGCTAAGGGCGCTACTTCGGGGTCCAAGGTGGTGTAATAGGCCCGGATCATGTCCAGTTGCGCGTGCAGCGCGGCGGTGGGGATAAAGGGCAAGGTCGGCGGCGGATTCGGTGCGGGCCGGAATACGCGCCAGAACAGGCTAGCGGGCTGATCTTGCAGATATTGGAAGTCCAGCCCATACCAATCGCGTTTTAGGCGATCCCAAAACTGTGCGCGGTCGGCAAATAGGGCGGCATATTCCTGCTTGGAGGGCCGCACCACGCGCCACATCCATAGGTTATCGCAGACCAAGTGGCAAAAATAGCCGAGCCGCAAGCTGTAGCGTACTGGGTCCGAGTCCGTTGCGGGATTGGCTAGATAGGTGCGGTAGTAGACCAAATCCTGGCAGCGGCCTTCGTCCTCGCCGGCGCGCAGGAAATGGGTCAGCACTTTGGGCGGATCAAAGGCCGACCCATCGGCGTTGGGAATGCCGCAGTCCGGCGCGAGGTTGCCGCACGCAAACGCCGCCGGATCGAGATCCGGCCACGCCGCCAGCAGGTGTTCGGCCACGCGCAGGTGCCCAATCCAGGTGCCCAAGCAATCCTCCTTCGCGCCGTCGGGCTAGGCTCGCGGGTAGGCCCGACCCTGCACCACCACCATCCGGCGCGCCTAATCCAGGTCTTTTCGTTGCAGGCGTTGGGTGACGCTGTTCAGCGTATCTGCGATCTGATGCAGGCTGGTGAAGGCGATGTCCAGGTTGAAGATCGACAGCACCGTTTTGCAGTGCGGGCAGTAGACGATCACCATCCGCACATCCGACAGGCCAATCTCTTGTGTCTTCCAGAGCGCCTCGTCAAAGCCTTCGTGGCAATGGGGACATTTCACCATAGCGGGGTGATCCTTTCTGCGGTCGCGGTGGGCTGCTGCGTTTTGCTAACTGCGTGCTAGTGGCTCCATTATACCACGCGACGGCACGGCGTGCTGGGCCGCCGGACCTAACCCCCCAACCCCCTTCCCTACGAAGGAAGGGGGAGCCTACGCAGAGCTGGTTGTCATATAATCAGGACTGGATCCCATCGCCTGTCTAACACCCCCTTCCTCTGTAGGGAAGGGGGTGGAGGGGTGAGGTCCGGCGGCCACCTTGCTGCTTGCGCGGGCTGCCCGGCAGATGGTATACTGCCGCAACAAGGTTACGCACGAAGGAGACCCGCGCATGACTGTACTCACCCCAGAGAGCATGATTGATACGCTCAACGACATAGACCAACGCATTCAGGAAATACAGGTGCGGCTTTGACTTGGCCGGCAAAGAACAGGCCATTGGGCAGATAGATACCCGCTCTGCCGCGCCCGGCTTCTGGGATGATGCCCAGGCCGCGCAGGCTGCGATGCAGCAGCGCACCGCCTTGCAAGAGCAGGTGGATCGCTGGCGCACGGTGGCCGTGCAAGTGGTAGATCTGCGCGACCTGTATGAACTGGCACAGGGGGAAGGCGACAGCGGCGTGCTGAGTGAGGTGGCAACCGAGACGGCTCGGCTGCGCGACCGCTTCGGCAAAATGGAGCTGGATCTGGTCCTCAGCGGCCCCTACGACAGCCGCAACGCGCTCGTTTCGATCTATGCGCGCGAGGGCGGCACCGAAGCGCAAGACTGGGTGGAGATGTTGCTGCGCGAAGTGACGCGCTGGGCCGAAACACGCAACTGGAAAACCGAGATCCTGGACCTGATGGAGGGCGACGAGGCGGGCATCAAAAGCGTGACCCTGGCCTTGCGCGGACTGAACGCCTTTGGCTACAGCCGCTTCCTGGCCGGGATTCACCGCCTGGTCCGCATCTCGCCGTTCGACGGGTCGGGCCGCCGCCACACCTCATTCGCCCTGATGGAAGTGCTGCCCGAACTGGACAATGATATTGATGTGGAGATCAACCCCGACGACATCAAGATGGACGTGTTCCGGTCACAGGGGGCGGGTGGGCAAAACGTGCAGAAAACCTCCACCGCCGTGCGCCTGACCCATATCCCCACCAACATCGTCGTGCAGTGTCAGAACGAACGCTCACAGTTGCAGAACCGCGAGTTTGCCCTGCGAATCTTGCGCGCCAAACTGTGGGAGTTGGAAGCGCGCAAGCGCAGCGAAGAAAACGCCCGGCTGCGCGGCAAGCACGTAGACGCGGGCTGGGGCAGCCAAGTCTTGAACTATGTGCTACAGCCCTATAAAATGGTCAAAGACCTACGCAGCGGCTATGAGACCAGCAACACCGAAGCCGTGCTGAACGGCGAACTCGATCCCTTTGTCGAAGCCTGGTTGCGCTGGCAACTGAGCGAAGGGGCCGATCTAGACCCTGGCGCACTCGCCGCGTCGCCGGGGGAGGAGGATCGCTGATGCCTGGCCCGCCGCGCCTGATCTTGGCTTCCGGTTCGCCGCGCCGCCGCGAATTGCTGGGTCGCCTCGTCGAATCGTTTGACGTGCTGGCTTCGGGCGCGGAGGAATCGCCCTGGAATCAGCCCTACCGCGATTTTCCCACGATCAAACTGCCGGCACCCTACGACGTGCCACCCGATGCCAACCCCATTCTGTGGGCCTGGCGCAAGGCGCACGCAGTGGTGGCCGAGGCCACGGCGGGGGGGCGCGACGCACTGATCCTGGGGGCCGACACCATTGTGGTGCTGGACCGCGAGGTGCTGGGTAAGCCGCACGATACCCTGGATGCGCGGGCCATGTTGCGCCGTTTGTCCCGCCGCTCCCACATGGTCGTCACCGGCTGGGCTTTTGTCGCGGCGCGCCACGCGGCGGACGGCGCGGTTACGCCCACCGTCGCCAAGTACGGCTATGTCAGCAGCGTGGTACAGATGGGTGACTACAGCGAGAACGTCATTGATTGGTATGTCCGCAGCCGCGAACCCTTGGACAAAGCCGGCGCGTATGCCGTGCAGGGCCAGGGCAGCAACTTGGTCAAAGGGGTCACCGGCTGCTACACGGGCGTGGTCGGCTTGCCGTTGTGTACCATCCGCGGCGCGTTAATCGCGCTGGGCTGGCCGGTGCGCGCCGGCGACGGCTGGCACGCCGACTGCGCCGGGCCATATTGCACGCCAGCGGCTCCTAACGAGTGACAGAAACACCCCCGCTGCCCCGCAATATCCTGTTCGTGTTCGCCTGGATCGTGGTGGGTGGCGAGGAGACCGAGGTGCGATTGCTGGCGCGCAGCCTGCCGCGTGACCGCTACCGGCTGGCGGTGGTGGGCTGCTTCCGCAAAGCGGGAATGCCGACCACCAGCGCCGACCAGTTGCGGGCGCTGGGTGTGGCGGTAGATGAAACCCCCTACACGCTGTCCTATGAAGAGACCGTCACCTATCTGGCCGCCCGCATTCGGCGCGAACGGCCCGACGTGGTGGTGGCAACGCAGGGCGTGCGCGATATTATCGGTGCCTATGAGCAACTTCTGCCCGCCGAGCGCCCGCCGCTGATCGAGCATGGCGGCTTGGTGGACGAGGCCGCGCTCACGCCGAAGATCTACACCGCCCGCTACATCGGGGTCTGGGACGCGATCACGGCGGCGGCGGCCCAGCGCATGGATCGCCCCGATCATGCCCTGACCCTGCCCAGCATGGTAGACCTGACCGAGTTTGACCCCGCACACCGGTCGCCGGTGCGTGCCGCGTGGGGGCTGACCGCTAGCGACATCGTTGTGGGCTGGGTAGGGCGCTTTGACCCCAAGAAGCGGGTGGAGGACTTTTTGGCGGCGGCGCAGTTGGCGGCAGCCGAGCGGCCCGACCTGCGCTTTGTGCTGATCGGCGGCCCCGATGCCTTCTTCCCGGAGTACCGGGCGCGGCTAATGACGGAAGCAACGGCGGCGTTGGGCAGCCGCGTGCAGTTCCTGGGCGACCGGCCCGATGTGCCGCGCCTGTTGAGCGGCCTCGATGCCCTAGTGTGGCTCTCGCAGAACGAAGGGATGCCCCATGTGATCGCCGAAGCCGGAGCCGCCGGCTTGCCGGTGATCGCCACCCGCGACGGCGGCACCCCGGAGCAAATCACTGACGGCGTGAGCGGTCTCTTCGTGCCTCACGGCGACCCGCCCGCCGTCGCCGTCGCCATCCTGCGCCTGGCCGCCGATCCCGCCCTGCGCGCCCGCCTCGGCGCGGCCTTGCACGCCAAAGTCGCGCAAGAATACGCCGTCCCCGTCGTCGTTGCCGCCTGGGAAGCGGTCTTCGCCGCCGTAATCCGCGAACATGAGAATGACGGATTACACCACGAAGACACAAAGCACACGAAGACTTTTACGGCTTGAGTTTGCCGGCTCCTGTGTCCGAATAAACAGTTACGCAGCCAGGGTGATTGCATCTAAATTGGCGCGGGTGAGATCTCATTGATTATAGAAGGAGCGTAGAGAAAACCCACCTCCGGTGGATCAGAATCTGACCTTTAGCGGGTCTGTGGATGCTTGTCCTAGCGCGCCGTCTGT
>JALYUO010000377.1 GCA_030853735.1 Chloroflexota bacterium | reverse complement strand
GTGCGGCCCCGCGCGGTGCGGGTGGATCGAGCGCCGAGGTGGGGCAGGTGGCCCCCGCCGCGCCGCCGTTGAGTGCGGGCCAGGTGAACGACAACGCCCGCTTCCCCGAATACCTGACTTATCTGCGTGGCTACGCGGGACCGCCGGCCCTGCCGCTGGACGTGACCCAGCGCGTCTTTGTGCGCGTGACCGATGGCGCGGGGCAGCCGGTGGCCGGGGCCGAGGTGCAACTGTTTGACGGCCAGCGCGCGGTGTTCGACGGGCGCACCGTCAGCGATGGGCGCGTGCTATTCTTCCCCAACGCGGCGGGTGCCCAACAGGCCCAGCAGTTCCGGGCGCTGGCGCGGCGCGGCAATGCCCAGGCGACGGGCATGGTGTCGGCGGCCGGCGGCGAGGCCACGCTGGCGCTGAAAGATGTGGCCGATAATAAGGGGCCGGTCGGTCTGGACTTGGTGTTCTTGCTGGACGCGACCGGCAGCATGGGCGACGAAATTGACCGCATCAAAGCCACAGTGGATACCATCGCCACCCGCATTCAGCAACTGCCCGGTAGCAGCGCACCGCGCCTGGGCTTAGTCGCCTTCCGTGATCACGGAGACGAGTATGTGACCCGCTCGTGGGATTTCACCGCTGATGTTCAGCAATTCCAGGCTAATCTGGCGAATGTCCAAGCCGGCGGCGGCGGGGACACCCCCGAATCGGTCAATGCCGGGCTGCATGACGCGATCCACCTGCCCGGCTGGGCCGATGACACGACGGGCCGCCGCCTGCGGATGATCGTGCTGGTGGGCGACGCGCCGCCGCACCTCGATTATCAGAACGACGAGGCGTACCCCGCCTTGCTCAATGAAGCGGTCGCGGCGGGCATCAAAATCTACCCCATCGGGGCCAGCGGCCTGGAAGATCAGGGCGAGTACATCTTCCGCCAGTTTGCCCAGGTGACGCAGGGCCAGTTCATCTTCCTGACCTACGCGAACGGGGCGAGTGGCGCGCCCGGCGTGGCAACTGATAAGCACGTCTCGAATTACACCGTCACCGACCTTGATAGCATCGTTGTCAACTTGGTGTCCGGCGAAATCGCCAACCAGACGGGCCAGGGCGCGCAAGGAGCCGCCCCGGTCGCGGTGCCCGTCGTGCCTAACAGCATCGCGCCGGCTGTCCCGCCCGCCGCCACGGGCCTCGCCGCCGATGTGTCGCGCTTGGTGAGCGACGTGCTGGCCCTGGGCAACGGCAGTGTGCCGCTCTGGTTGCTGTTGCCGGCCTTGCTGGCCGTGCAGTGGGCGGTGCGTCGCCGCGTCACCCGCGCGCGCGTCGCGGCCCCTGCGCCGGTCGCCTTCACTGCCCCACTGAGACCCAGCCCGTTCACTGAGCCGGCTCCCTGGCTGCCGGCCCTGGCCCGCCTGCACGGCACCCCCACCACCGCCCTACCCGCCGCCTACACCGCCCCGCCCGTGGCTGCTGCGGCGCGTGAACTGCGGCGTGAAGATGTGCAACGTGAAGCGTGAAGCGTGAAGCGTGAAACGTGAAATGTAAGCGGTAGGAGGCGGTTCCACCCGGCGCGACCGGCCCACCGATTTGCGTCTCCGCAGGCATAGAACGTGCGGGCGAGATCGGGGCAGGGCAACTATCGCCGGGTGGCACCGCCTCCTACGGTTGGGCGAGATCGGGGTGGGGCGCACGTCGCCGGGTGGCACCGCTGCACAGCCGCCGCACGTACTGGCGCAACCTGCGCCGGCAACGTGCGGGCGAGGCGCAGGCCGGGGAGAGCGTGCCCACGGCCTAGCGAGGGAGTATAGCCCATGCGTTTGTTGCTGATCGAGGACGAAGTAGATCTGGTAACCGCCATTGCTAAAGGGTTGCGTCGCGCAGGCTATGCGGTTGATAGTGCGTTCAACGGCGAGGACGGCTTGCTTTTGGCGGATCTCAACTCCTATGATCTGTTGATTCTGGACCTGAACCTGCCCGGCATTGATGGGTTGGAGATCTGCCGCCGGTTGCGCACGCAACAGCCCGCGTTACTAATCTTGATGCTGACGGCGCGGAGCCGGCCGTTACAGCGGGTGCAGGGACTCGATCTGGGGGCCGATGATTATCTGACCAAGCCGTTTCATTTCGCCGAACTGCTCGCACGCCTGCGGGCGTTGCTGCGCCGCCCCGTCGTGCCCGCCGGCACTCCCGGCTATCACAACGGCGACCTGCGGCTCGATCCGATCACCCAGCAAGCCTGGCAAGGTGCCCACGCGCTCGCGTTGACGGTCAAAGAATTCGCCATCCTAGAATACTTGCTGCGCCATGTCGGGGAGGTCGTGACGCAGGAGACGCTGCTCGAACATATCTGGGACAGTCACGCTAACCCGTTTACCAACGTGGTGCGGGTGCATATCAATGCGCTGCGCCGTAAGTTGGGGGATGATGCCCAGACTCCCCGCTATATTGAGACCGTCTTAGGGCGGGGCTACCGGCTGCGCCGCCTACCAGAGGAGGCGGCGCAGTGAAAGCCTGGGTCTTGCCGCAACTCACGCTGCGCGTGCGCTTGGTGCTGTATACCATGGCCCTGAGCCTGACGCTGAACCTGATCCTGGTGCTGTTCATCAACGCCCTGGCGACCGCACTCTTTCCGCAAGCGCAGATTGCCTTTGCCACGCTGGGGCTGTCGATCCCCGCGCCAGACGGCAGTGGCCCGGCTACTCCCGCCGGCAGCGCGCAACCGTTGTTAGATCAGCTCCGCCTGATTTCAGCCTTTGGCCTGGGCTTGATCACCGTACTGACTGGGGCCGGTGCCTATTGGTTGGCCGGCCGCACCCTGCGGACCTTGCGGACTGTCAGCCGCGCCGCCCAGCAAATTAGCGCGCAGACGCTGGATACCCGGTTGGCCCTGGCCGGTCCGCCCGATGAGGTCACGGAAATAGCCGCGGCCTTTGATGGCCTGCTCGACCGGCTGGAGCGCGCGTTCGCCCAGCAAGGAGAGTTCGTCGCCGATGCCGCGCACGAACTGCGGACCCCACTAACGACTCTGCGGGCGAACCTGGAAGTCGTGTCTGCGGACCCTGCGGCGACCCTGGCGGATTACCGCGCGCTGGCACCGGTGTGGGAGCGTGCGTTGACGCGCCTTGATCAGCTCGTCGAAAGCCTGCTGATCCTGGCGGCGGCCCCGCACGGTCTAGCCTCAGAACCCACCAGCCTCCAGCCGCTGCTGCGCGATGTTTTGGACAGTCTGGCCGCCCTCGCGGCGCAATACCAAGTAACCTTGACGCTAGCCCCCAGCCCGGATGTCGTGCTGGGGGCGGATGGCACCCTCTTGGCGCACGCCTTCAGCAACCTGATTGAAAACGGCATCCGTTACAACCGGCTCGGCGGGACGGTGACGGTGACAAGCCGGCGCACGACCGCCGCGGTCGTGATCCTGGTGCAGGATACAGGTATCGGCATCGCGCCACAGGATCAGGCGCATATTTTTGACCGCTTTTACCGCGTTGACCGCTCACGGGCGCGCCACCAGGGGGGTGCCGGCCTGGGTCTAGCGATTGTCGAACACATCATCAAGCAGCATGGCGGAACGATCCAGGTTGCCAGTGTCCTCGGTAGCGGGACCACCTTCACCATCCGCTTGCCGCCGCCGGAAGCGGCCGTAACTTAACACGATCTTTATGACTGCATTGCTATAATGGGCGTGAGTGCGCGCTCAGACGTTGTACCAACCGATACAAGCCACTAACGAAAGGAATGCAGCATGAAAAAGTATGGAATACCGGCGGTGGGGTTAGCGATCATCGCGATCCTGGCGCTGGGTAGCTGGCGGATGACCCTGGCCGCCGGCGCAGTCCCCCAGGCTCCGGCCAAGACGGCGGCAGCCAGCGCGGACGGGGCCACCCCTGCGGCAACCAGCGCCTCGACTATGGCCGTGGCCGAGCCGGTGGATCTGGCGCAGCTACCGCCGCCGGTCTATCTTGGGATCACCCCGGCACCCAGCAAAAACGGCCCCTTTGGCATCGCCCAGGCCATGCCGATAAGTGTACTCAATGGGGCGGCGGCGGCGACGATCCGCTGGTTCGACACGCAGGACCAGGCGCTGGCGGCGATCCACAGCAGCGCCCCAAACAGCATTATTCTAGGTACATTGTGGGAAAACGCGCCGCCGAGCGGGCGATCCCTCACGATCTACGGCGCGGACTGCAACAACCTCGGCGTGCCAAACCTGGGCAGCTCCGCCTTCGACAATATCACCTCGGCGCTCGATAACAGTTGCGGCAGCGCGACGCTTTACTTCAACACCAACTACGGTGGTCCCCAGCAAACGTATGGCAACGGCCGCACCAGCAATGTCGGCTCCGGTATGAACGACCAAGCCTCTTCGGTCTTTTTCAAGCCCTAAGCTGCCACCGGCCCCGCGCACAGCCGTGCGCTGCTACAGCCGGTAAGCCCTAAGCTGCCGTCGGCCCCGTGCACGCCGTGCGCTGCTACAATTCGTCAAAAAGTGGGGCGATCACACCATGCGTGACCGCCCCACTTTCAACTTGCCACTTTCAACTTGCCACTTGGAACTTGCCACTTTCAACTGCGCTTTACCGCCCAGCGTAGGTGCGGCCCAAGAAGCCCAGCAGCACCTCGTAGGGCGTGCCGGCGTTTTCGGGGTGCAACTCGAAGCGGGCGCGCTCAAAGTATTGCACCAGATAGGTCTTGCCGTCCGTGGCGCTTTTCTCCGTAAACGGCTCACTGAGCGGGTAGCCGAACTGGGCTAGGCCGCCGAGCCGGTTCCAGTAGGTCAGGAACTGGTTGCTCAGGGTGTGGCCCACTTCGGGGAAGTAGAGCCGGTCGGGGGTTGGGGCCGGCGCGGCGAGGTGGGCGAACGCGCCGTCGCTGCGCCCGTTCACCAACTGCACGCCCAACAGGCCCAGCAACACATCGTAAGGCGACTTGTTCTCGGGGTGGTACTCGAAACGCTGGCGCTCGAAATACTGCACCACGTAGGCTTTGCCGTCGGTGGGGTTCAGTTCCAGATAGGGTTCGCTGATCGGGTAGCCGTATTGCGCCAGCCCGCCGTGCGCCCGCCAGTAGGCCAGGAAGGCCGCTTCCAGTGTGTGGCCCGTCTGCGCGAAGAACACTTTGCTGTCTGTGTCGGGGCCGGGGGAAGCCACGTTGTTAAAGGCGGGATTGTTCACCCCGGCGGTGCCGTAGCTGGGGGCCGGGCGCGGCTGGCCGGTGGGAATCGGC
>JALYUO010000370.1 GCA_030853735.1 Chloroflexota bacterium | reverse complement strand
CAATTGAGGGGGCGACCCTCTTGACAACCAATACCGTATCTGTGCGGTCTATTCCTCCGTAGCTGACGTGCCTGGGCCACCGACTCGCAGCTTGGTCTTTGGCGCTGACAGATACGGTATTGGTTGTCAAGGGGGTAGCAGCTGGATTTTGTGATCAATTTGGTCCCTGTCTTTCCTGCCCCCGTAGCCTGGTCCGCGCTGGGATGCGGCGCGCACGCGCTCCCGCCTCACATGCCTGCCCGCCCGCGAGTCGTTCGCCTCGTCGCCGCCATCCGCTGGGGGGTTGGTTAAGCCGCGCTCGCCGCTTTCCCCTGCCCGTAGGCCGGATCAAACGCCTGCTGCTTGGTGCCGATCGCCCATGACTGGTGCAATAACTTCCGCGCCGCCGCACACCGCGCCACCTGCACCGGCTTCCCCGCCGCCCGGTGCCGCTCATACACCGCTTTGATCCCCGGATTCCAGCGCGCCGCCGCCAGCGTCGCCCTATATAATGCCGTCCGTAATCGCGTGCCCGCCGGGTCCCAGATGCGCCCGCCCCCGAATACTCGTCCCCGATTGCCAGGGCCGCGGCGCCAGCCCGGCGTAGGCACTGGCTGCTTCCGCATTGGTACAGGCCGTGCAATTCAACGTTGCCTCCACTAGCCAGGCCGCCGTGATCAGGCCCACGCCGGGCACCGTCTGCAACCGCACAATACTCGCCGCCCACGCCTCCTCGTGCCGGACCAGGGCGTGTAACTCCTGCTCCACCTCCGTGATCTGCCCGTCAATCAGCGTGACCAGTGCTTGCTGGCGTGCGGTCACCGCTGCGATCACGACCTGCTCATGCTCGCGGGCAGGCGCTTGGTTGAGGACTTGCCGGCGCAACACCCACAAACTATCGCGCTGGGCCAGCCGTTGCTGCAACTCCTGGTAGATGGCCGGCGGCGGGGTCCAGCGCGGCGGGGTCAACTTGGCCCCTAATTGGGCCAGCATCCGCGCATCCAACTGATCGGTTTTGCCCCGTTGGCGCAGCGCGCCGGCAAAATCATGGGCTTGCTTGGGATTCACCACGCTGACGGCATAGCCCGCCGTATGTAAGGCCGTCGCCAAGCGAATCCAGTAGGTACTGGTGGCTTCCAGCACAATCAGCGTCGCGGCAGCGGGAATTCCCGTGGCGGCGAGCCGCTCCTGCAAGTGGGTATAGCCCGCCGGGGTTTGGTCCAGGACCAACGGCCACACGGCCGGATGGGCGGGGCCTTCCCAGGTGACGGTAGCGGTGGCCGCCGCGATATCGACACCGACAAACAGGCGCTACTCGAGCGCGTTAGACATGGGGGACCCTTTCTATAAGGATAGGCGCTGCCAACCAACTCCGTGCGCCGATCTCCGGGGGACTGCAGCTACCCTCGTGATGCGTGGTCTGCGCCACATGATACGGTTCAGCCTGCGGTCGCCCCAGCAGGGTGGGGGTTACTCTGTAAGACGCGGTCGATGCCGCAGGGTGACTTTGAACCTCCCAACCCTGATGAGACCCAGTCCATCGAACCGATTCGATTCAACGTTTCGATTCGATTCGACGTACTTCTATTATACGAGGGTGACTTTTACTCCATTGCAGTTCCCTCACCGTACATTCTGGGAACTTTCTCCCGCGCACACGCGAGATTATCAACTACTACAGACGTGTTACATTGCGGTTAAAATCAGCATTGTTGGGTTTGGGCCCATAGGCGTCAAGTGAAGGATTTCACAATATAGGAAGGGAACTGCTTTTGCTAAGATAGACGGTAGCGAAACCGTATCTCCGTAGCGCAAGGAGTTCCCGATGCCTGATCTTACGACCATTGAGCGTACCTTACAAACCTTATTTACGACGGAGGCGGACCATCTCGCCCGCCACACCGGCCTGGTTCAGCGCGAGTCGAAGCTGACCGGCCCGCTGATCGTGCTGATTTTGGTGGCTGGCTTTATCCAGCACCCCGACAGCCAGCTACAATATTCTGGCCCAAGTCGCCGCCGATCACCAGGTCCGCGTTACCCGCCAAGCCGTTCAGGCGCGCCTGACGTCAGCGGCGGTCACCTTCTTCCAGGCGCTCTTCCAGCGTAGCTTGGACCTGTTGCAGCAAAGCGTGCGCTTGCCGATCCCGCTCCTGACCCAGTTCTGTGCCGTCTACTTGCTTGACAGCAGCCAAGTCGCCTTGCCCGCGCGGTTGGCGGAGCAGTATCCCGGCACGGGGGGGACGGCCCGCAGGCCGGCATCAAATGGCTCACTCCTCTGGGAGGTGCTCGCCGGCAACTTGCGCGCGGTCCTCGGCCAGCCCGTCACGCAGTCGGACCAGCGGGCCGCCGCCACCTTGCCGGACCTGGAAAGGGGCAGCTTGCTGCTGTGCGATCTCGGCTATGTCGCCTTGCGTCTCTTGGCCGCTCTCATCGCGCAAGGCGTCTACTTCATCTGTCGCTGGAATCCCCGCTTCGCGGCATTCACCCCAACAGGCCAGCCGCTGGATCTGCGGGATCACCTGGCGCGGTGCCCAACGGATCTGGTCGAACGGTCGCTCTGGGTGGGGGTGCGGGCGCAGTTGCCGCTGCGGGTGGTCGCCGGCCGGGTGCCGCCCGCCGTCCGGGAGCAACGGCGATGCCGCGCGCACGCGACGGAGAAGAAGCGCGGCTTCCAGTATAGCC
>JALYUO010000364.1 GCA_030853735.1 Chloroflexota bacterium | reverse complement strand
GGCGCGCCGCGCCGCGCCCCGGCCCGGCGGCGGCGCGGGATCTGTTCGCCGCGCAGCAGGAGACCCAGGTACTACGCACGGCGTGGGATAGCCTGCTGGAACACCTGCCGGTCGGGGTCGTGGTGGTCGACGCGCGCTATGATATTCAAGACATCAATCTCGTCGCCCGGCGGTTGCTGTCGATCCACACCCCGGCCATTGGCGAGGATTTTGTGCATCTGGCCCAGCATATCGCGCCGCGCCCGCTGCGGGCCGCCATCGATCGGACGCTGCGTAGCGGGGAGGTCAGCAGCCTGGATGAGGTCGAGGTGCCGCATGTGACCACCGGCGAACCGCTCTATCTGCGGATCACCTGTTACCCGCACCCGATCGGCGAGGAGACACCGGTGACCGCATTGATCCAGGTGGTTGATGTGACGGCGGGGGTCAAGGCCGGCCAGGAGCTGGCGCAGGCGCGGACCGCGCTGGCGGCGCAAGCCGGGGCGCTGGCCGAGACAACCGCCGACCTGGAGAGCGTCAGAGCGCGCCTGGCCCGGCAGAATGAGGAAGGAGCGCGCCTCACCGCCGATTTGGCGGCGGCCCAACGGCACGCTGAGGTGGCCGTGGGCCAGCATACCCGGCAGATGGAACGCCTAGTGGATACCAACCGCGATGTGCTGGCGGCTAACGAAGAACTGGCCCACGCCAATACTGCGCTGCGGGCGCTGAGCGACCGCGCGCAATTGAATGCGGAGCAAGCCCAGGCGGCCATCGAGGAGTCCGAGACGCTCAACGAGGAGCTCCAGGCGTCCAACGAAGAACAGGAGACGCTCAACGAGCAGTTACAGGCGGCGATCGAGGAGTTGAACACGTCCAATGCCGATCTGGCCGCGCGCGGGGAAGACCTGGGGCGTATGACGACGGCGCAGGGGAAGTTGCAGCAGCGCTTGCTGCATGGCGCCATCCAGGCGCAAGAGGACGAGCGCCGACGCGTCGCCCGCGACTTGCACGACGACATCGGGCAATCGTTGACCGCGCTGGCGCTCGTCCTGGGCGTGATCCAGACGAACCTGCCCGAACCAGGGGCGCCGGCCCAGCGCATCCTCGCGGATGGCATGGTGCTGGTGGAAAATATGATGGGCGGGCTGCGGCGGGTGATCGCGGATCTGCGCCCGCCGGTGCTGGACGACCTGGGCCTGGTGCCGGCCTTGCGGCGCCTCGCGAGCGACTTGCAGCAGCGGGCGGCGATCGCCGTCGTCGTCGAGGCGGACGATGACTCCGCGCGGCTGCCGCAGGAGGTGGAGCTCACGCTCTTCCGAGTCGCCCAGGAGGCGCTCGCCAACATCGGCAAGCACGCCAACGCCCGCAACGCAACCATCCTACTGACCCAGGATCGCCGGCACGTCCGGCTGGTAATCGAGGATGACGGCCGGGGGCTGCAGCGCGGAGTGGCGGCCGCGCCCGGTGCTGCATTCCCCATGGACCGGGGCAGCTTCGGGTTGCTGGGGATGCGGGAACGGGTGCTGCTGCTCAACGGAGTCTTCCGCATTGAGGATGCGCCACAACGGGGCACGCGGATCGTGGTCGAGTTGCCGCCGGTTCGGTAGCGGGGTCGGTGATCACGGTGTAGCCGCACCCCGGCTGCCGCACCGGGGACGAGAGGATAGCGCGTATGACACGGGTCTTGATCTGCGATGACCACGCGGTGGTGCGGGCCGGCCTGCGCTTGCTGCTGGACGACCTGCCCGGCTTCGATCTGGTGGGCGAGGCGACGGGAGCCACGGATGTCGTTGCCCAGGCGATCCGGGCGCAGCCCGACCTGGTGGTGATGGATCTGAGTATGCCCGGTACGGATGGCCTAGCGGCGATGCCGGTCCTACGGCAGGCGGTGCCCAACGTCAAGATTTTGGTGCTCACGGTCCACGATGACGAAGCCTATTTCTTCGCCGCGCTGCAAGCCGGCGCGGCCGGCTACGTGCTCAAAGGTGGCACGACGCGTGAGTTGATCGCGGCGCTGGAGTTGGTCGCGGCGGGCGGCATCGCGGTGCCCAGCGTGTTGGGCCGGCGGCTCGCCGCCGCCTATCTGGGTCGCCCAGAGCAGAGCATCAGCCTATCGGAGCGCGAACAGGAGATGCTGGCCCTCATCGCCGCCGGGCGGAGCGTTAAAGAGATCGCCGATGGTATGTATCTGAGCCTGCGCAGTGTGGAGCGCTATCGCAATACGCTCATGAGCAAGTTGGGCTTGCGCAATAAGGCGGAACTGCTGCGCTATGCGGTCAGCCGCGTCTTGCCGGCGGCCGGCACCAAACCCTGAACACCTCGCGTCCTGACCGCGCCATCCGCCCCCCACCCGCCGGCAAATTGGCGGGTCTGCGCCAATTCCTGGCAGCTTGGGCCGATGCCGCGCGCCGGCACTGGCGCTAGAATAGACTCGTGAAGGAACTCTCGAAGCTAGGGTCGCCGCCCCCGCCCGCGCTGCGCGTACTGCTGGCCGTGGGGCTGTCGCTGGTGCGTGGGCTGCTCCACGATCTCCTGTCCGCCCTGCCCGGGCTGGAGATCGTCGCCGAGGTCAGCCGATCCGGCGACTTGTTGCGCCAGACTAGGCAGTTCATGCCGGATCTGGTGCTGCTGGACTGGGACCTGGGCGGGCTTGGCGCCCTGCGCGAGTTGCGGACGCTCACACCGGTGCCGCAGGTCATCATACTTACCAGCGGGGCCGATGCGGATTATTGCGCGGCAGTACTGACCGGTGGTGGCGCGGCCTGCCTGGCCCGCGAGCGTCTGCACCGCGAGCTGGCACCGGCCATTCGCGGCCTGATAGCCCGGCGCGGCGAGGAAGCAGCGTATGTATAAGGATGACGCGGGAGCCGGCTTGCCCAGCGACGCGGATCTCCGGCGTGGCCGGATCGCCCGGCAGCCCGAAGCACTGCCGGCGCTATACGATCGCTGTTGTCGCCGGGCCTATTCACTGGCGCTGGGGGGCGACCAGCCGGCGCTGGCGGACAATCGTGTCGATGAGTGCGCGGGCAGTCCGCGGAGATGACCGCGATGGCGGGCGACCTAAGACTTGGTACAACGAGGAAAGCACCCGCAACTTGGCGGCGCCGATGGAGCAGCTGCTGGAGAGTCTGGGCCACTAACCGCAGCCACGGCCCGCCCGCCCGGCGGACGGAGGTGTGCATACAACTAAATTGGCCGGGCAAGAACGGAGCGGCGTGGGCGGCCGGCTCAGTGGCGAGGGGATCGTGATGTGCAAGATTCTGGTGGTAGCGGACAAACCCGGTGGCGCTGACCGGATCGAGCGGTATTTGGCGGCGCAGGGTTATCAGACCAGCCATGCCCGTCGGGGTGAAGACGCGCTCGCCCGCATGGCGATGGAACGCCCTGATCTCGTGCTGCTGGACTGGGATCTGCCGCAAATGAGTGGCTCTGCAGTCTGTCGTGCGATGCAGCGGGATGCCTGCTTGATGGGCATTCCGGTGCTGGCGCTCGCCGCCAGCGCCACTCCGCGCGAGCGCCAGTTAGCCTACGCTGCGGGCGCGGCCGACTACATGACCCAACCCTGTGACCTTGAAGAGCTGGCCGATCATATCGGTGCCCAGCTTTATTACTGTGACCACCAGCAGACCTCCGTGCGGACGGGGCTACCGACAGGCCCGGCGGTCCGCGCGGCTCTCACCCAATGCCTGGCCTACCCACAGGAGTATCCAGCGATTATCTACGTCGACATTGACCACTTGGACGAATATAACGAAACCTACAGCTTTATCGAAGGCAACGGGTTGATCCAGCGCACAGCCGCGATTCTGCAGGAGGCGCTGACGCAGAGCGGGAGTGTGGGCACATTCCTGGGCTATGTGGGTGCCGGGGAGTTCGTCATTATCACCGAGTCGGGGCAGGGTAAGGCACTGATCACGGAGGCCACGGCCCGCTATATAGCGGTCATTTCCAGCCTGTTCTACCCGGAGGCGGCTTGCCGGCAGGGGTACATGATGGCCCCAGGCCACGACGGCCAGTTGCACCAGTGCCCGCTGACCGCGCTCTCCTTTGATGTCGTAGACCTACTTGGCGCCGGCACCGTGAATGGCGCCGGCGTGCCGCTGTTCGAGCGACCCTACAGGCGATAGGCTATCAGGTAGAGGTCCACGCCGTGCGGCACGCGCAGGGTCTCCAGGGTGTCCGTGATCGTCCGACCCATGTACCCTTGGAACCAGGCATCGGCGGGCGAGCAGGCGCCCCAACGGGGTGAGTTGGGCCTAGCCGATGTTGCCCTCATGGGCGCGGATGGGCCTCAACGCGAGGCTCTAGCCATGCGAGACAGCAGGAGAGGTCCGGGAAACCCCAAACTCGACTGGTGCTGAACGTGGTAGCTGTGCGCGTCCTCGGCAACACCGCCTTGGCGATCCGGGCGAGGGGCCCGTGAGGGGTCCACCCGCGCGGTAGCGGCTATGAGCCGACCGCAAACGCGGCGCAAGCGGCGGGCAGGGCCGCGAGCGCTTCTTCGGGCAGGGTCGTTTCGAGCAGCGGGAAGACCCTACAGGGCAGGGTGTCGTTTCATCGGTGTCCCCTGCAACCAAGTTCTATCGCCCCTCCGGGATATCCCGCGCGCCGTGATCGCGCACGAGATCTGCAGCGCCCATCAGCGCGTCACCCGTGGGGTGAGTGGTGTGGGATCGACATACACGCCGCCGTCCGCCACGTACACCGCGTACTTGCCACTGTGGCCCATGGCCGGTAACCCGCGCGCGCAGCCGGTCGTGACATCGAAAGGCGACCCGTGGAGCGGACATTCCACCGTGGTGTCATAGAAGTCCCCTTCCGTCAGCGCGGCCTCCGCGTGAGTACAAAGATCTCCGATCGCGTACAGGGTGCCATCCACGTTGAAGATGCCGATATCCACGCCGGCCACCGTCACCTGCCGTTTGGTGCCTGGCGGAATGTCCGTTGCGTCCGCCACCCGAATCCACTTGTCCATGCCTATCCCTTCTCGGGCTGACCGCGCACCCTGCGCCGGCCCGCTACTCGGCGGCCTAACGTCGTGTCGCGGCTAACCACGGTTTGCATTCGCCTGGTCCTGGGATCCACGCTAGCCGGGATCAGGGAAAGTGGTGTTCGCGAATTGCCACCACGCATCGAAGCGATCTGGTTTCCAGGGGTCGCACACGATCACCTGCCTGCGATACACCAGCGTGGGCGTGATCTGGTCGCCGCCGGTCACGAACGCGACCCCTTGCGCGGCGGTTGCATCTTGCTCGATGTCAATTTCCTGGTATTCGATCTGCCGGCGGTGGAAATACGCCACCGCCGCGTCGCTATCTTCACACCAGGCGCGCCGGTAGACCATTAGCGGTGCAGGTTGCATTTCAGCTCCTTTCCTTGTTCGCGTACCATTCCGGGCGGCATCTCAGACACTGACCTCGGGCTCGAAGTTCTGGATGTCTTCTCGTGATCCGCCTTCCCCTTCCCCGTACTGGCTATAGCTCGCTACGAAATCAATCGAGTGCAGCCACTTGACCATCTTGAAGCCGAGTTGCGTCTCCACGCGCAGGCGCAGCGGCGCGCCGTGCGGCACCGCCAGCGGCTGGTAGTTCATCTCGTAGGCCAGGATCGTCTGGGGGAGCCGAGCCATCTCGATGGGGAGCGACTCGTGAAACGGCCGTCCCCGCGCATCCAAGCCGATGGACACGAACATCATGTAGCGCGCGCCCGCCTTGGGGTGACAACGATTCAAGATATCGCTCAGGGGCACCCCGGCCCACTGCGCGATGGCTGTCCACCCCTGGATGCAATGATGCTTGGTGATCTGGGTCTGCTGGGGCAGCGCCTGCAAGTCGGCTAACGTCAAGCGCAACGGGTTGTCTACCAGGCCCGTTATCTCTAAGGCCCAGTCCTTAAAGTCTTCCTGGACCAGCCGCTTGTACTCCTCCGTGTCGGGCGGATAGCCGTTGAGGATCATGGTGGGGGAGATTTCGTCGGGCCGGTAGGTCTGCCGCGAGTGCAGGCGGAACGATAATGTACGGAGCCCAGGCCGGATGATCGCACCCAGGATGTGCTGCACGGTGCGGGGCGCGCGCCGAGAATACCAGGTCGTCAGCCCCCAGATCAGGATACTGCCGGCGATGATGCCCAGGCCGATAGCGATTGCCAATCCTTGATCGTGGTCGTGTTGGCCGAGCACGATGTTGCCCATGTTATCGGCAAACCCGGTCAGCACGACCAGCGTCACATGGATGACGATAAAGATCAGGAAACCCACCAACCCCAGGAAGTGCAGGCTGCGTGCGGTCTGCCGACCCCCGAAGAGCCGCGCATACCCAGGAAACTGCGCTTCAATGGCGGGGGACTGGGCCGCGCCGGTGAGGATCAGAAGGGGCGCGAGCACGAATATCACCGCCGCATAGGCCAGTTGCTGGAGCGGATCGAAGGGGTGGAAGGCTGCGGCGGCCGGCAGGTGGAAGGTCGCATACTCCGTGAACGTCTGCCAGGACTGCGGAATAATGGACCAGGAGGTGGGAATGAGGCGGGGCCAGCCACCGGTGCTGAAGAGCAGGACCACATAGATCAGGCCGTTGAGCACCCAGAAACCGACTGCGGCAAAGTGCCAGTGGCGGCCCAGGCCCAGGTTATTCCCCGGCTGGGCGATCCACGGCGACCAGTCCTCTTCTTGCTCTCGGGCGATCCAGGGCCGCTCTACATGAATCACTTTTTTGGTGAATTTGATCCACTCGGTGCCGGGGATGCAATGATCGTTCCAATAGAGCCGGGGATACGCAGCCAGGATCTGGATTCCGGCCCGCATCACGAAGCCCAATAGTAAGAAGTTGACCCAATGGGTCACCCGGATCCAGGCCGGGAAGCCATACGCTGGATCGTTCATTTACGCTACCTCCGTCCAGATGTCCAGGTGAAAGACCAGCGGCAACGGGATCTCCGGCCCGCGATCTCCACGGCGCGCGTTGTGGGCCGGCTGCTGGCGACCAGCGGCCGGCCGCCGACAGCCTGTTGCGGTGGTTGTCGGCTTATGGTATCGTTTCCACCTTATCAGTGTAGCACAGCGGTAACGTTTCCACAAGTGCCGGTTATATGTTATGATGTGAACGTGGCCGCGAATGCGGCGGGCCGCTATCCAGGCAACCAGGGGGTCGCGCGGCGATGGAGGCGCTTCAGTATGCCAACGATCAAGGATGTAGCCAGGGAAGCCGGCGTGGGCATCGGCACCGTCTCCCGTGTCTTGAACGGTCGCCCACGGGTTGCTACAACGACGCGCCAACGTATCAAAGAAGCGATGGAGCGGCTGGGCTACCGACCTAATCCGGTCGCTCAGGGGCTGCGCTCGAGGCGTACCCATTTGATCGAGGTGCTGGTGCCGATGTTTACCAGGCATTTCTATGTTGAGGTGCTACGCGGGATCGAAATAGGGCTGGGGACCACCGATTATGGGCTGGTGATCCGCAGCATCGAGAAGCAGGTTGACCGCGACCGGGCCTTCGCCAACGCCGGCGCCCACAGTTATGCCGATGGGTTGTTGATTGTCTCGCTCGCGCCGACAGACGAGCTAGTTGCGCGACTCCAGGCCGCCCGCTGCCCCATTGTACTGGTTGATGCCGCATACAGTGGGTTATCCAGCGTCACCATAGACCACGCAACTGCGGCGGTTGCGGCGGTGGGGCATTTGTTGGAGCTTGGTCACTGCCGGATCGCGCTGATTGACCGCCAGGAGGACCCGTTCACAGCGGCCCGCCCCAGCGAGCGCCAGGCCGGCTATCGCGAGGCGCTCGCTGGGGCGGGCCTACCGCTATATCCCGCCTATGAAATGGTAGCCGATTTCAGCCCGGAAGCGGGTCTGGCAGCGCTCCACACGTTGCTCGCGCTGCCGCAGCCGCCCACGGCCATCTTCGTCGGCAGCGATGCACAGGCCGTAGGCGTTCTTCAGGGTGCGCGCCAGCTAGGCTACCGGGTACCGCAAGATCTGTCAATCGTTGGTTACAACGATATTGAGCTGGCCCCGTACCTGGGTCTGACGACGGTACGGGTGCCGATGGGCGCGATGGGGCAGCGCGGCGTGGAGTTACTACTGGCCCAGTTGGATGAACCACAGCAAGCCCCGGTCCAGGAACGCCTGCCCGCCGAACTGGTGCTGCGGGCTACGACGGGCCGGCCCGCCATGCAGGGATAGCGCGGCAGGCATAAGGGATTACGGATTGGATCGCAGTCCGCAGTCCGCTGGAAATCGGAGGCCACTTCTGATGCCACACTCTGAATCGTTGGTCGGGCCGCCCGGTTGGGTCCTGGCCGAGCACTTCGTCGTACCGTGCGCCCCGCTCTACCGGCTCGACCTGACTGCGGCGGTGCTGCGGCGTACTCCGCTGAACCCGGTGGATGTCCTGGCCGCGGATGGCCGCTACCTGCGGGCCTTTGCCGGCCCGACCGGCCTACAGGTCGGCGTGGCCTCCCAACCGCCCGGTACGCAGACCCTCCACATCGCATTCTACCAGCCCATCGTCGCTCACGGCGCACGCCAGGTGCCCAATGAAGAACTCAGCGTGCGTATTCCCCAGATGCTGGGCACCGGAGTGAACCTGGCTGGCTTCTACGCCGTCGCGGCCAACGTGCCGGAGCTTGCGGCGTTGATTGGGCAGGCACGGGGGGTGAAGCCACCGCGCTATCCCTCGCTGTGGGAGGCGCTGTGCAACGCGGTCGTGTTCCAGCAACTGAGTCTCGAGGCGGCGAGCGCGACGATGCGCCGGGTGATCGCCCAGTGCAGCACGCCGCTCACGTTCGGTGCGACCCAGCTCTACCCTTTCCCCGCGCCGGCGGCAGTCCTGGAGACCGATCCGACCGTGCTACGCGCGCTCGGTTTGAGCGCCACGAAAGTACACACCCTACAGGAGGGCGCTGCGTTGCTGTTGGGCGGGCGGCTGGCGGCGGCCGATCTGGAGGCGTTGCCGACCGCCGAAGCGATGGCCCGGCTAATGCTGCTGCGGGGAATTGGTCCCTGGACAGCGGCCGTCGTCATGCTGCGCGGCTTCGGGCGGCTCGATGTCTTCCCGGCTGGGGACAGCGGCGCACGGCGCAATCTGCGCGGACTGCTGGGAACAGCTGCCGGCGCAGACGCGGAGGGCACGGCGATTCTTAACGCGCTGGGCGCTTGGCGCGGGATGCTCTACTACCACCTGCTGCTTTGGCGGCTGGCGCGACGGGGCGTGGTCAACTTGGCAGCGCCGGGGCCGTGACCCGTAGCGGTCAGGTGGGAAGACTGCCGCAGGGTAAGAAGGAGAGAGCTATGTCAGACACCTTCAAGGTTGGGGATCATGTGGAATGGAATTCCGAAGCCGGTCGCGTAAGCGGCACCATCGTTGAGCGCGTGACTGCCGCGATTACTTTCAAGGGCTATACGGTGCATGCTTCGGAAGATGCGCCGCAATACCGGATCAAGAGTGATAAGACCGACCATGAAGCCATGCACAAAGGCTCGGCCCTAACGAAGATAAAGAAGGACACTACCGCCGTGCATGAAAAGAAATCCTGAGAATCGCTAGTACCCGATCCCCGTCGCGGTGCGCGGCACGCTGTTTGTGCTGAGGAGTAACTGGATACCCAGCCGGATAAGGACGGCCGCGGCCAAAAGATCGTCATCCGTGCCAGGAGATGACGCTGGTGAGCTTGGGCCGCCTGCAACACTATCAATGGGGCCAGTGGCTGAGGCTGGCGCAGAACTTGGCCCTGCGCTTCCCCTATCCTGCGCGCCGACCGTTTCTCAGGGAGTGGGCGGCGGACTCTCGTCCGCGACCTCCGGAGGGTACGTCAGAGCGTCGCCGCTGACCTGCGCCCAGGGAGTCAGCTTGTGTGGTGCGACCCGCTGCTCACTCATGATGTCCTCGACACAGAGGCCGCGCACCAAAAGCGCGTCGCCTATGAGCGAGCGGTGGCAGCGCCAGGGGACCGCCTCGGCACACATGATCGCCACTCGCTCCTGCCCGGCCAGCGCAATCAACTCCTGCAACCCGACCGCGAATTCGGGCGTGAGCATATAGTCGGCGTAGCCCCGGAAGGATACGTTGCGCCACCCCATATTGGGCGAGTCGGCCCTGGCTTTCCGCAGCCCGCCCAGTGCCGGCAAATGCACGTAGCCGATGCCGTTCTTCTCCAACTCCTGGGGCAGGGTTTCGCGGTTGAACTGCGGATTGTGGCGAGAGCGTGGGACGGTACGCACATCCGCCAGGTAAGTGACCTTATGCACCTGCAACAGCCGCAAGAAGTCCTCTAACGAGCGGGTTGAGTGGCCCACTGTCAATACCACCGGTGCATCGGGTGTCAGGGACGTATAGGGCTCCGCGAACACAGTACTCACGCTACGTTCCTCTAACTATGCTGATCAGGCCGCAGTAGTTGGACCAGAGGCGGCGCAGCGCCTACGCCGCCTCTGGTCCGGGATCACGCGCTGTTACCCGCCGGCAAGCGCCCCCAGCTTCAGGTTCTCGGTATGGTCTACCGGCACCTCAATCAGCGTGGGCGTATCCATCTCCAGGGCGCGCCGCAGTAGCGGCCCAAACTCGTCGGGCTGTGTGACGCGCCAGGCCGGTATGCCGAACGCGCTGGCGTACTGTACCAGGTCGGGGCTGGTGAATTCCACCCCAAACGTGCGGCCAAAGCGGCGCTGCTGGTGCAGCTCAATCACGCCGTAGCGCCCGTCGGTCCAGACCACGTTGACGTAGGGTAGCCGCAGCCGGCGCGCCGTCTCCAACTCCTGGGAGTTCATCAAGAACCCGCCATCCCCGCTGACCGCAACGACCTTGCGCGTGGGCCGCGCCAGCTTGGCGGCCAGCCCCCCCGGCACCGCGATGCCCATCGTGGCGAAGCCGTTGGAGATAACCACCGTATTAGGCTTGACGGCCGGGTAGAGCAGGGCCAGCCATAACTTGTGCGCCCCCACATCGCTTATCAGGATGTCGTCATCAGCCATGCACTGCCGCAGGTCCCACACCACCCGCTGCGGCTTCATTGGCATACTGTCGTCCGCTGCATAACCCCGCAAACCCGACAGCGCGGTCTCTGCCGTAGCCTCATCCCGGCCTTTGGTCGGCCACCACGCGTGCTTCTGGGCCTGACACAACCCGGCAAGCGTATGCAGGGCATAACCGATCTCGCCCACAACCTCCAACGTGGGCAGGTAATGGCCGTCTATCTCGGCAGGCGTACTATCTATGTGCAGGATTTCCTTGTCGCGGTGGGGGTTCCACAGGGCAGGCGACCACTCCACCAGGTCGTAGCCGACGGTGATGACCAGATCGGCCTCGGCAAGCTCAGGCACCGCTGCCAGGTCAGCCCCCCGACGCTGCAAGCCCACAGTGCCCAGAGCGTGCGGGTCGCGGTAATCAATACAGCCCTTGCCCATGAAGGTGTGGGTGACGGGCAGGTTCACTCGGTCAACAAAGTCGGCCAGCGCATCTGCCGCCCCGTGCCCACTGGCCTGCCGGCGGATCACCCCGTTGCCTACCAGCACAAGGGGGCGTTTAGCCTGGCCGAGCAACTCGGCGGCTCTCTCCAGGATGCCCGACCCGGCTTGCGGATACGTGGTGCGGCGCACCGGCAGCGGTTGCACTCCCGCAGGCACCGCTAGGGCGGCTACATCTTCCGGTAGCTCCAGATGCGTCGCGCCCGGCTTTTCCAGCCGGGCCAGCCGGAAGGCCTTGCGGACCATCTCCGGCACCGCGTCCGGCCGCTCCACGCGGGCGTTCCACTTGGTGATGGGCCGGAGCATCTGCACCACGTCAATGTACTGGTGCGAATCCTTGTACACCCGCTCCAGCCCGGCCTGACCGGTGATCGCCACCAGCGGCGCACGGTCCAGGGTCGCATCGGCGATGCCGGTAATCAGGTTGGTGGCCCCAGGGCCCAGCGTCGCCAAACACACGCCCGGATAGGTCGTTAAGCGCCCATATACGTCGGCCATAAAGGCCGCGCCCTGCTCGTGGCGCGCGGTGATAAACTGGATGCTCTCGCTGCGTGATAGGGCGTCGAGCAGGTTCAGTATCTCCTCGCCCGGCACCCCGAAGACGTATTGGACACCTTCATTCTCCAGGCAGCGCACCAGTAGTTCGGCGGCAGTGACGCTGCCGTTCGCGGTCATTCCTGAGGTTGTATTTCGCATATCTTTCATCCTCGCGCCTTACCCCGCTTTTGTCTCCGCCCCTGATGTGCAGACCTGGTACTTGGTGCTCGCCACGCTACTCGGCTGGCGGAGCAAGCGGTTGTGCCCCCTGGGCCGGTCCTATCCACACGGTCTGAATATTCACGAACTCGCGTATGCCGAACTCCGAAAGCTCGCGTCCGTAGCCGCTCTGCTTAACACCACCGAAGGGCAGACGCGGATCCGAAGACACCATGCCGTTGATGAACACTGACCCGGCCTCGATACGAGCGGCCAGACTGCGCGCCGCAGCGATGTCGCGGGTCCAGAGGTTCGCGCCCAGGCCGAACGGCGTATTGTTGGCAACCTTTAGCGCCTCGTCAGTGCTGGTTACGCGGATCACCGCCGCCACGGGGCCGAAAGTCTCTTCAGCCGCTACCGGCATTTGGGGGGAGAGATTAGTGAGCACGGTCGGCGTATAGAAATAGCCGGGGCCGCTGCGCCGCTCCCCCCCGACGAGTGCCTTAGCGCCCTGCTGTAGGGATAGACGTACCTGTGCATCGAGCGCCGCACGCAGGTCGTCCCGGGCCAGGGGGCCAATCTGGGTCTCGTGATCCAGCGGGTCGCCCACACGCAGGCGGGACACTTCCCTGGCGAACAGGTACTCAAACTCGTCCGCTACCTCCGGCACGACGATAAAGCGTTTGGCCGCGATACAGCTCTGCCCAGCGTTCTGGAAACGCGAGCGCACGGCTGCCGCGACGGCGGCAGGGACATCGGCATCGGCGAGCACGATGAAGGGATCAGAGCCGCCCAATTCCAGCACACACTTCTTGAGAGATCGCCCGGCTAGGCTCGCTATGTGCGCTCCTGTCGCAGAGCTTCCGGTCAGCGAGACTGCTTTGACGCGTGGGTCCTCAATGATCCGCTCCACGGCGGGGCCGCGCACCAGCAAGCTGCGGAAGGCACCCTCCGGCAGGCCACCCGCTCGAAACGCCTCTTCGATTGCGAGCGCGCACTGCGGCACGTTCGAAGCGTGTTTGAGCAGCGCCGTGTTGCCCGCCATCAGGGCCGGGACCGCAAAGCGAAAGACCTGCCAGAAGGGGAAGTTCCAGGGCATGATCGCCAGGAGAACCCCCAGCGGCTCGAAGGCCACGTAGCTCTCGGCGGCGCTGCTCCTTACAGGCTCCGGGGATAGGAAGCGCTCGGCGTTATCGGCGTAGAAGTCGCACGTCAGGGCGCATTTTTCGATCTCTGCGGCGGCCTCCGTGATCGGTTTACCCATCTCAAGAGTAATTAGCTGGGAGAAGCGAGGCTGGTGTTCCCGCAGATAGCTCGCCACGCGGTGCAGGGCGCGCCCGCGTTCAGGTAGGGCGGTCCGCGACCAGCGGTTCCCGGTCTGATGGGCGGTGGCGATTGCGTCTTCCACCTGGGCGGGACTCAGTTCGTCAAAGGTGGCAAGCACCTCTTCAGTTGTGGGGTTTATCGACTCGATCATGCAATCCCTCCACGCGACTATTTGGTAGTAGCGGTGACCGTGGCGATGAGCAGCAGCGCGAACCGGAAGCTCTGAGCGCACTCCAGCAGACCGACCGTTTTGATCGGGATGCGCCCCAGTGTCCAGCACGCGCGGAGCAAGAAGGGCACAAACGCCAGAAAAGCCGCCCAGGGCCGCACGCTCAGGGCCGCTTCCAGACAAGGAGCAGCGGAGCGCCCGCGAGCCCCTCCACAAGGACATACATCCCCAGCCACGGCAAGGCTCGCCCGCGGGCTGCCGCGCCCGCCCTCGGTCTGAACGCCACACGCACTGGCTCGCTTGCAAAGAACAGGGATATGAGCGAAACCGTAAAGAGGGCAAAGAGGACAAAGAGAGTAAACGCTTCCGGCGGGGTCGTGTTCCACGCGGTGCCCCGCAGCGTTCCGAGGACAAAGCCGAGCAGCATAGGGACAAGCAGCATAGCATAGGCGCTGTGGTCGTTCGGCACCGGCGGCGCTCCCAACCGCATCCTCAGTAGCTGCCTAGCTGTCTGCGCTCCCAGGTCTGTCTCCAGCATTTCTTTGTCTCTCTCGTTCCCTTTTTCTCTACAGCGTCAGCTTTTTGCCTGCGACTGCAATAACAGCAAGAGCATGACCACCGACATCTTAGCCAGGAGGCTGTGCAGCGGGCGCGCAGGTATGTGAGTCCCGGTCCCCGGGCCGGCCGGCCGTACCTCATGTGTGATGATCGTCGCCCAAACGTAACAATGCGGCCAGCGTTTGCCCACCCGCCAGCTCTCGTTCAGCAGGCGGATCTCGCCACTCGCGTTTACCAGCCGCAGAAAATGCACCCGCCCGGCCGTAATCGGCAACCGCGCCGCTGCCGGCGCAGTTGCGCGGCGCTCAGGTGCCCGCACCTCTGCTGTTGGTGTGCTTGGGGGCCGGGTTCTGCCTGGGCAAGCCGGGCGGTTGATACTCCTGCATGGAGGCGGCGGCGTTGGAACGGGCCGCCGGGCACGCGACCATCGCCGCAGTGTGGGTCGGCACCGCCCGTGAGCGTCTGCGCGGGTGGCTGGCGGCCCCGCCGGCGGGAACGGCACCCGACCGGACGCGCCAAGTGCGGCAGCGCTATGTCCAGGCGCTGTGCGTCACGGAACAGGATCTGGAAGACCTGGGCGATCCGCCGACGGCAGACCGCTGGTTTAGCGAAGCCCTAGCGCAGGCCCAGCAGCGTAATCCGGCGACCGTGCGGGCGGTGGCCCAGCACTATGGGGATTTGCTGCCTGGGCGGGGGGAGGCAGCGCGGCTAGCACCTATTATCGGCTGGCCTTGCTGCCCGATGCCGCCCCAGAACTGGCGGCGGCTTAAACCTTACGGACGGGCACACGACCACGCGTAACGCTCACGGACATACCCGCTGTCTTTAGGAGGCCCGCAATGAACAACGGTGCCATTTTCAAGGGTTGGGCACCCAGCACCCCGCAGGTCAAGAGGCGCAATAGGTGCATGATCGCGACAGGTGACTCGCCGGCCCGTAACCCGGCATGAATCTGGCTACGCCGCTCGGTGGCGGTGACCGCCGCAAAGGCGCGATAGATCGAGTCTGGTAATGGGATCGGCAGCCCCTGCAGGCGAGTGAGGGCTTCTGCTAGTTTTTCCTCCGCCAGCAATGTCGTCGCACCCGTTGCCAACATGGCCGCGGGCGGCGGGGTCAACCCGATCCAGCTGTAGATGGCGAATCCCGCCCGTCAGGCTGGGGGGGGAGCGCGCTTGTGGTGCGTTGCGGATCCGCGTACAATAGCACCGGGATGCCGCGAAAGGAGAACGCGCGATGGGACCGGACAGCAGAGCAGCGCGCCCCCAGCCACCCGCAGGGACGCGCGTGCTGGTGGTGGACGACGAGCCGAATCTCGTGAACCTCGTCCGGAGTTATCTGGAAGCGGCGGGCTTTGCCGTCGCGGTGGCCTACGACGGCCCGACCGCGCTGACCCTGGCCCGCCGCGATCGGCCGGATCTACTCATCCTCGACCTGCTGCTGCCGGGCCTCGACGGCCTCGAAGTCTGCCGCCGGCTCCGGCAGTTCTCCGATGCGTACGTCCTGATGTTGACGGCGCGCGTGGAGGAGATCGACAAACTCGTCGGGCTCGCGGTGGGTGCCGATGACTATCTCACCAAGCCGTTTAGCCCGCGCGAGCTGGTCGCGCGGGTGCAGGCCCTGCTC
>JALYUO010000262.1 GCA_030853735.1 Chloroflexota bacterium | reverse complement strand
ATCTCTTACTGCGCGTGCCGCCCGATTGTGAAATCCGCAACAGCAGCGCCCGCCTCGCCCCCGGCGTGGATGTGCGCGGCGACGGCGGCTACCTGGTCGTCACGCCCAGCGTGCATCCGCTGGGCCGCCCCTATCGCTGGGTACGCGGCCAGTCACCGTGGGAGTGTCCGCTGCTGCCGCTACCGGACGCGCTCATCCACGCCTTGACCCGCGCCGGACCGCCGGCACGGCCCGCCCGGTCGGCACGGCTCTCGGCGCGGCTACCGGACGCGATCCCCACCGGCCAACGCAACACCACCCTGCTCAGTCTGGCCGGCACTATGCGCCGGCGTAATTGCAGCCCCGCCGCGATCCTGGCCGCCCTGCTGGTCGAAAACACCAGCCGCTGCACGCCCCCGCTGCCGGGCGCCGAAGTCCAGCGTATCGTCCACAACATCACCCGCTATCCCCCCGGCTAACACCGGCCCACGAAGGAACCCCGTATGTCTCCGATTCCTAATCTGCCCCGTCTCGTCCAGGCGGTCGCTGCCGCCCGCGTGGCAACATCCCAGGCCCAAACCACCCTCGCCACCGCCCGCAGCGCCTGGGAACAAGCCAACGCCGGTCTACTACAAGCGGTTAGCGCAACCCGCACCGCCCAAGCGACCGCCGAAGAGACGCTACGCACCGCGACCCTGGCCGCCTACGCCGCGACCGGCAGCAAACGTCCCCACCCCGCGCTGGGCGTGCGACTCACTACCCGCTTAGACTATGACCGTGAACAGGTGACGGCCTGGGCGCGCCAACATATGCCGACCGTGCTGATACTCGATACCGCTCGCTTTGAGGCCGTCGCCCGCCAATTGGCCGTGCCGGAGGTTACGGTTATCAGCGAACCCCAAGCCACCATCGGCACCGATTTGCACGCCTGGGCACCGGCCGCCACCTAAACCTCCCGCCCGCTACCCACGAAAGGAGCGCCCACATGGCCGACCCCGACTCCCCCCTACCCTATATCGTCACTCGCCAACACGACTGGCCGAGTGGCCGCCGGCGGATCGAGATCGCCGTTGGGGTCGAAGCGATCAGCCCCGACGCACTAGCGCGCCTACAGCACGCCGACGGCACGCCCCGCTACCCCCAGGAGTGGTCACAACACCCCGATCCCCTCGTAGCGGTGCAGGCCGCGATCCGCCTGCAAACCGCCCTGTACCGTGACGGAGCCGGCTACTGGCCGCTAGTCCTCAGTAGCAGCGCAGTAGTCCAAGCGCACCCGATCCGCCGGCGCGCCGCCCGCCGCTGGGCATTGCGCGTCCACGTCGGGCATACTACCCTACCCCTACAAGGAGAATCCGCATGAAAGTCACACTCAGCCAGGATCTGCTGGCGCGGGGTCTACAGATCGTCGGTCGCGCCGTCGCCGGGGGCACCAGCCAACCGGCGCTCACCCATGTCCATCTGCACGTCACGGCTGGGCAGGTGCAGCTAACCGCCACCGACCTCCGCACCGTCATTCGCTACACCCTACCGGTCCAGTCGCACGACGGCGACGGCCAATTCCTGCTGCCCGCCCGCCTGTTCAGCGAGTTTGTCGGCGCGGTGCCCACCAGCACCCTTACCCTGACCACCGACCCCGCCCACCCCGATACGGTCGCCCTCAGCGGCGGTCATACCAGCGCGACCATCCGCAGCGGCCCCCTGGCCGACTTTCCCGCCATGCCGGCGCTGGTCGGCACCCTGCTGGCGACCCTGCCGGTCGCGGCCCTGCGCGACGGCATTCCACACGTTAGCTTCGCCGCCGCCGGCGACGGCAAAAACCCGGTGCTGGGTGCGGTGCTGCTGGAAGTGGCCCCCGACAGCCTCACCCTGGTCGCCACGGACGGCTTCCGCCTGGCCCAGCGCCGCCTCGCCCTGCCGTTCGCGGTCGCCGCTGCCGATCCGCCTGCCGCTACCGATCCGCCCACCGCTGCCGATCCGCCCACGGCCCCGCTGCAACTGCTGGTGCCGCCCACCGCCCTCAACGATCTGGCCGCCATCCTGGGCGGTGCCCCCTTTAGCGGCCCGACCCCCACCGTCTCCACCGTGACCATCACGCGCGGAGCCAACGGCAACTTCGTCGTCTTTGCCGCCGGCGCGCTGGTGCTGCTGACTCGCCTGGTAGACGGCGCCTATCCCAAGTACGGGGCCATGCTGCCCACCAGCCACGCCAGTCGGGTGGTGCTGCCGGGCCACGCCTTGCGCGATGCCGTGCGCTTGGCGGCCTGTTTCAGCGCCGATAAGCACCAAGTCGTCATGCTGCACCTGGTGCCCGCCGCCGCTACCGCGCCCGCCGGGTTGACGGTGGATAGCGAAAGCAACGAACGGGGGGCCAACCAGAGTATCCTCGATGGAGTCGTGGACGGTGCGGACACTACTATCGCCTTGCACGCCGGCTATATCTTGCAGGCGCTCGGCACCTTCACCGGCCCAGTGGCCCTGGAACTCAACGGCCCGCAACGACCGGGCATTTTACGCCCCGCCAGTGGCGATGGGCCGACCCAACTCATTATGCCCATGGCCGCCAAAGCCGCCTAGGGCTGCCGGCGGAGCAAGCCGCCTAGAGTCGCCGGCGGAGCAAGCCGCCTCGTACGAAAGGATCTCCTATGCAGATTTACACCTGTGACGGTACAACGCTCACCCCTGGTGTGCAACTGGAACGCCGCCATGACGGCGACCCGGACGCCCGCCCACGCTTTGTGCGCCTGGGCGGGAAAGGCCCCGGCAGCCGGCCCCACTATATCGCCGTGCGTTCCGCGCCCGCCGACGGCGTGCTGCGGGTGGCGGGGGTGGAATATACGGGCGGGCACCCGCCCCGCCCCCTGCTCGGTCAACCCCCGCCCGGCCCCACCCGGTCCGTACTGGTCTGCTTGCGCGTGCCCAACCAGGGCGGCGGGGGCACCACGGTCAGCAGTCCCGACCAATATAGCGCACCCTGCCCCTACCAGGGCCGCCCCGCCTATGAAGACCGGCCCTACTGTGACCTCTGCCGGACCGCTTGCCCGGCGGGGCAGCATCCCCGCAGCGGCACCTATCTGTGCTACGGGGCGCCGGCGACGGTGCCCGGCGTGACCGTGCTGGGCCAGAGCTATCGGCCCTATCAGACCCCCGCCGGGCTGCGTCGGATCAGCGGCACCGACTACGACGAGACGCTGCTGATCCTTGACCGCAATGCGGCGGTACGCCTCCAACCCCACACCGGCGGCTATAGCGCGGCTCACGCCGGGGTGTTAAGCTGGGACGGCCAAGAACTCGGCTTGCAGCACAGCTTCGGCTGGGAACTGGCGGCCGCCTGATGACGACCGCCCTAGCTACCCTCGACCCGCCGGTGCTGTTCGCCGGCCCGCCGCCGGTGCCGAGCAGCGCCGGCCACCCCGACCGACAGCCGCCCCGCGTGCCGGAGGTCATCGAGTTTGGTACGCGCACCAACCCCTACCGCTTACCGACCCTCACGCGCCTGCCGGTGCTGTACCATACCGCCCACACGGTGCGCCTGCAAACAACCAGCGGCGGGCGCACCGTGCAACCGACGGCCGTGGCCGCGCTACCCGACGCGGCGGCCTGGACCCAGGCTCAGGCCGTCACAACGTGCTACCAGACGGCTCTCGACGCGCTGGCCGCCGCCTTGCGGGCGCTGGGGCGCTATGATCAGCGCCTAGGAAAAGCCGCCGCCTGGCAGGCCGGCCGGCCCGAACCGATCTGCCCAACGGTCATCGAGGCCAAAGACCCGGACGGCAGCCACTTTGCCTGGTGGGGGGCACACGGCAAGCCACCCAGCATCGCCCGCTACACGGTGGATCGCCAAACGCCCAAGATGCTACACCTGAGCGCCCACGGCGGCACCAGCTTGGCCGCCCAAAGCCAGTATTTTGTCTGCCCCACCGACGACGACTGGACCCAGGTGGCCGCCCTGAAAGCAACAGTCCAGGTCGCTGCTGCCGCCTGGACCGCCTTTTTTGCGCGGCTCGGCACCTACGAGTCGCCTCTCCCGCAAGGACCCCTACCCATGATCGACCCCGTAACCCCACCGGACTCCGACCCAGCAGCCACCGCGCCGGCGGACCCCGACCCAGCGGCCACCGCGCCGGCGGACCCCGACCCAGCGGCTGTAACGCCCAGTTACAGTCCCGCCACCCTGATGGCTGTAACGCCCAGTTACAGTCCCAACGACCCAGCGGCCACCGCGCCGGCGGACCCCAGCCCAACGGCCACTACACCGCCACCAGACCCTCTGGCGGAACCGCCGACACCCGGGGCCGACTTTGAGATCGGCGACGATCCAGCTACCACCGAACCGCCCGGCACTGATCCCCACCAGCGAGACGACAGCGCGACCGCCGCAGAGGACGGAGCCACACCGAACCCACCACCCACGCTGCCGCCGCCGGACCCTATCCCGCCCCCCACCACCACCGATGTCACCCACACGCTGGTCCGCCTGACCCTGGTCCTCCAGCCCACGGATGGGGCCGACCTCGACCGCCCGATCCTACTGATCGCCCAGACGGAAGGGAGCGTGCCGGTGGTGCAAGCGACCCGCCTCGCGGCCCTCGGCCCGCTGCCGGACGCGCTGACCGCGCTGCTGACCACCCTGCACGCGCAAGTCCCCATGCCACCTCCCAAACCTTTAACACCCCCACCACCCGCGCCCACCGGGCGCCCTGCGGCGCGCACGCCGCCCTCCTCGACCCGCCCGGCTCCGGCACCCCCGGCGTTGAACCCGGCTACGACCGAACCGGCGGTGCAGCAATTAAGCCTGTTCGATCTCTGAGGAGCCGGTCGCCTCGCCTACGCGGACCCGCGACCGGCCCCTAACTCTACCCCTAACAACGGTCGACCAACCGACCGGAAAGGAACCCCCATGGCTGTGATTATCCTACCCGACAACGGGCAACGCATCCCCCTTGACGATGCAACCGCCGCCGACGATACCCAGGTCAAAGCGGTCTTGCGCGTCGCCTATCCCGAACTGGGCGATGCCGTCATCCAACGCGAGGTGCGCGACGGCATCCTGACTGTGACCGTGATCAAACAGGCCGGCCGCAAAGGCTAACCCCACCCGCAGGAGATCTCCCATGCTCACCCTATCCCGCCCCCGCCGCTCGGCCGTGCCCGTCTGGCG
>JALYUO010000249.1 GCA_030853735.1 Chloroflexota bacterium | reverse complement strand
GGTGCAAACGACGCGCTGCCCTCGAAGGTCGCACCTGGGGGTGCAAACTCCTCAGTTGCTGGACCTGTCGCTGCTCCAGATCATTAGTAATTCAGCTAATGATCTGGATGTTTATGAAATAGGACTTTCGCTTGACGTGCCTACGCCAGGCACGAATGAGGGTGTAATTGAGCGTCAGAAGCGAAAGTCCTATGAAAGAGAGGAGTTTGCACCCCCAGGTGCAAACGACGCGCTGCCCTCGGAGGTCGCACCTGGGGGTGCAAACTCCTCAGTTGCTGGACCTGTCGCTGCTCCAGATCATTAGCTGAATTACTATAGTAGGAGTATTTAGTAGTGAGTACTCAGAAACTGCCGGAGCGTGAAGAAATACGGATCGACACCGAGAACCTGATCACGAAGTTCAAAGAACTGGTTAATGAAGGCAACGTCCATCGGATCAGCTTACGCACTGACGAAGGGAAGACGCTGTTCGAGGTGCCGCTGACCATGGGCGTAGCGGGCGCAGCCGCCGCGCTCTTCTTGGCCCCAACGTTGGCCGCGTTGGGCGTGATTGCTGCGCTGACGAAGCAGGTCACGCTTGTCGTGGAGCGGACCGAGGCATAGCGGGGCGCACTGCGGCAACGATCAAAAGAGGCAACGCCCAGATTGTGGACGTTGCCTCTTTTTGCATTGCACACGTTACGGCTTTTTCAGCGCGTCGGTGGTGTACACGTTGTCGAAGTTCCAGAGCATCCAGCCGGCGGTGTGATCCTGTTCACTGACCTCGATCTGGCCGCGCACGCGGCTGGCATCATAGGTCACACCACCGAGGGTGAAGTCTTGCAACCAGGGCCGCAGGCGGGCGTTGCTCCGCAGCATCTTGGCCTGGGCCGCACGCAACGTGTAGCCCACCACCTCCGACGGGTGTTCGGCGGGCTTGGGGAAGTCCAGGAAGCCGTCGGCATAGTGCGAGGGGTAGGCCATCGGGCAGATGTAGTCGAGGTGCTGGGCCAGTTCCTCAAACTGCTGGCCGATACCGAGGTCGTCTTTGACAATGGGGCTGAGGCCAAACACATCGGCGGCGATAAACACACCCTGCGGCGACAGCACGGCTTGGGCCTGAGTCAGGAAGCCGCTGATGGCGGCGGCGCGCGTCTGGTCGGCGGGCACCCCATACTCGGCATCGGTCAGATTGCCGTCCGACGGGAAACGCACATAGTCGAACTGGATTTCGTCGGCCCCCAGCGCGGCTACCTCTTTGGCGATAGCGATGTTATAGGCCCAGACTTCCGGGCGGTGCGGGTTGACCCAGTGGTGCCCATAGGCATCGGCCCACAGCCCGCCGGTGCTTTTGCTGCGGATGGCCCAGTCGGGGTGCGCCGCCGCTAGTTTCTCGTCCCAGAACAGCGCTTGGCGGGCAATGACATAGATATTGTTTTTGTGCAGCGTCGTGATCAGGTCGCGCAGGTCGCCGATGATCGGGTTGACGGCCCCCGCAGCTTGCACCTGAGGCAGGGCGCTGTTGTAGAGGACATAGCCGGTGGTGTCGGCTTTCACGTCAATGACCATCGCGTTGATCTCGGTATCGGCCGCCAGCTTGATCAGACCGGCGAACTTGCCGCTGGAGGCAATAGTGTCGGCGTTCACATAGATCGCACGGGCGCTGAACGGCTCCAGGGTCACGTTTTGCTGGGTGACGGCCCCGAACTCGCTGCGGGCGACCCGATAGCCCGGCGCTTTGACCAGCAGCTTATGGTCGCTGCCCACACCGCTCACCGTATAGCTACCGTCGGCGGCGCTGCTGGTGACGGCTGTGCCGACGGCGACGGTCGCGCTGATAACCGGGTGGCCGTCCTTATCGCTGATCAGGCCGTGCAAGGTGTCGGGCACCAGGCGGATGTCGAGGCTGGTGCGGCCGGCGGCGCGCGCCTGCTGCGGCGCATAGCCGGGCTGCTGGATCAACAGCACCGCATTCGCGTCGGGCAGATTGGGCAAGAGGAATCCGCCGTCCACCCCACTGGTGGTGGTCAGCACGGCGGGCGGCAGGGCCAACGCCTGCGTGGTGGTGCTGATCCCGGCCACAGTGGCCGAGATCGTGGTGGCGATGGGCGCATCGGCCACCGCCGGCAGATGCTCAGGACCGGCCGCCAAGACTTGCACCCTAGCCCCGGCGATGGGGCTGTTGCTGTACGAGTCGAGCACCCGCCCGTTGAACTGGATCGCCGCCGTGGGCGGGCTGGTGCGGGCCAACAAGAGGCCGATCACGGCCAACACCGCAATGACCAGATAGGGCACCACATTGGGGCCGCGGCGCGCCTGTTGGCTATACCCGCCGCGTCCATAATCCGAAAAATACCGCTGCTGCCGTGGCAACTTTACAACCTCCTACTGTACGAGTTCTGAGTTCTGAATTATGAATTATGAATTATTATCTGTCTATTGACAAAGCACGCCATCCAACTCAGCACTCAGAACTCATAATTCAGAACTTACCGGTTAAAGCCGTCGCCGGAATAGACGTTGCTGGGATCCCAGAACATCCAGCCGCTGGCTCCGGTCTCCTCGGCGGCCTGGATCTGCAAGCGATACAGATGGCCGTCGTAGGGCAAGTGATTCCAATCGAAACCCTGCAACCAGGGGCGGTATTTGGCGCGCTGGCCGGCGATGCGCTTCTGGGTATACAGCCCGGCTTGCTTGATGATCTCATAGGGATGGGCGTTGGGGTCCGAGAACCCCAGCTCACCGACGCTGAAGTGCGACGGGTAGATCATCGGTGAAACATAGTCGGTGTTGCCGATGAGCGGCTCAAACACTTGGCCGATCACGCCGTTGAGCGGTTTGCCGTTCTGGTCAGGCCAAACGGTGTAGCCGAAGATGTCCATAGACATAAAGGCATCGGTCATGTTGAGCATATCGTGCGCTTCGCGGGCGAATTGGGCGATATATTGCGGCTTGCTGGTGTCGTCCACCGGCTGCGAAAAGCTCATGTCGTCCCAAGTCTCGCCGGGAGCCGGGTCTGATGGGAAGCGGATGTAGTCGAACTGGATCTCATCGAAGCCCAGTGAAGCCGCTTCGCGGGCCAGGGCGATGGGATACTGGCGCGCGGTCGGGTTGGTGGGATCGAGCCAGCGTTGCTGCGCCAGTTGACCACCCTGCCAGGGCTTGCCGGTGGCCTTGCTCCGCACCGACAGACCGGGATTGGCTTCGGCCACGGCCGGCTGCATGAACGTGACCATGCGCGCGATCACATACAGATTGTGCTTGTGCAGATCGGCGACCACCTCTTTAATGTTGGGCAGGATCAGGTCGAGCGCCTTGCTGTCGTTCGCCATTTGCACACCTGTCTTATACACCACGCGCGCACTATCATCTTGGATGTTGAGGACAATGGCGTTAATTTCGCTGTTGTCGGCCAAGTCCATGATCGGCTTGAGCAGCGGGTCATAGGTGGCGGCGTTGGCGGTCAGGTAGAGGGCTTTGGCGACAAACGGCTCCAGCGCCACATCGGCCCCGGCGCTGCGGCCTAGCGGCACATGGGTCAGCTTATAGCCGGGCATCTTGAAAGTCAGCGTGGGGTTGAGCGGCGCGTTATCAATCACGTAGCTGCCGTCCGGCCCGGTCACAGCCAGGATCACCTTGTCGTTGGCGAAGGGGGTGGGCATGGCCGGCGGCGGGGTGGCGGTGGCGGTGGGTGGCGCAGGCGAGGCGGTGGGGTTGCCGGCGGGACTGTCGTTCGCCGGCACGGTGGCCGTAGCCCCGGTATCAGTCAAGACCAGCGCGGGTCGCCAAGCGGGCAACGCTCCTTGCAAGCGCAGCGTGCTGCTGCTGGGCGTGAGCGTCGGCGTGATCGGAGCCGCCGGAGCCGGGGCCACATCCGCGCCGCCCACCGGCAGATCGATCCGCACGATCACGCCATACAAGGGTTTGCCGGTGGCGCTGTCGGTGACATGGCCTTTGATCGTGGTTGGGCGCAGGCTAATGTCGAGCGTTGGCCCGTTGCCGCTATCGAGGCTGGCCGGGGCATAGCCGGGCGCGCCGGCCTGCACGGGGGCACCGCTGGGCACCGCACCCAGGCTGTACGCCCCATCTGCCCCACTGTCGGCGGCGGCATCCGGGCCGGTCAGATGCGCGCCGGGCAGCGGCTTGCCGGTGTAGGCATCCAGCACATGAC
>JALYUO010000248.1 GCA_030853735.1 Chloroflexota bacterium | reverse complement strand
GGTGCAAACGACGCGCTGCCTGCGGAGTTCGCACCTGGGGGTGCAAACTCCTCAGTTGCTGGACCTGTCGCTGCTCCAGATCATTAGCTGCATTACTATAGTCGCCTCGGCTCCCGTCACCTCCATTTAGATGCCATTGCTGAACCGCCACATTTGCAATCGTGCATTCCATCGGGTACAGTGTAACTAATCCAGTTTGCTGGAGGTGGATGACGTAGTCATCGGGAGCCCGCAAGGGCTCTTCTTTTTGCCTATATTTGGTAGCTCATACCCCAAGTGTACTCCAGCGATCTCTCTACTTCTGCAAGAGCCGCAACAGGATGTTGAGGACAATGGTCAGCACCAGGCTGACCAGCAACATGGTCGCAATGGGCGCAAAACACCCGACGTTACCCACCTGGAACTGAAAATCACCGGGCAAGCGACCCGCGCCCGGCAGCCGCCCCACCAGCCAGAGCAAGCCGCCTACCGCCACCAGCGCCACGCCCAGCCCGGCGAGCCAGCGGCCCATCTCACTCAGGTCCATCGTTGTTCTCCAGGCATCAGGTGTCAGGCGTTAGGTATCAGGGGTCAGGGTTCAGGGTTCAGATACGAAAACGCTACCCGCTTCCTATCGCTCGTCTCTCGTCTCTCTGACACCTGACCCCTGATACCTGATGCCTAGAACGGCAAGCGCCCCTGCAACTGGTCGGCCCGTGGCGGGGGCGGAGCGAGGCCGAGATGGCGGTAGGCGGCCTGCGTCACTTCGCGGCCACGGGGCGTGCGATGCAAAAAGCCCAGTTGGATCAGATACGGCTCGTACACATCCTCAATCGTACCCTCTTCCTCGCTGGTCGCGGCGGCAATGGTGCCGACACCGACCGGCCCGCCGTTGAACTTCTCGATGATCGTCAGCAAAATCCGGCGGTCGGTGTCGTCCAGGCCGAGCGGGTCCACCTCCATGCGGTTCAGCGCGTCCACCGCCACTTCGCCGGTGATGTGGCCGGCTGCCCGCACCTGGGCGTAGTCGCGCACGCGGCGCAGCAAGCGATTGGCGATGCGTGGGGTGCCGCGTGCGCGCCGGGCAATCTCTGCCGTGCCGCCGTCGTCAATCGGCACGCCCAGGATGCCCGCCGAGCGGTTGATGATCGTCTCCATCGCTTGGAGCGTGTAAAACTCCAGCCGGTACGGCTCCACGAAGCGGTCGCGCAACGGGGAAGACAGCATCGCCAGCCGCGTGGTCGCGCCGATCACGGTGAAGCGCGGCAGTTTGAGACGCAGGCTGCGGGCGCTCGGCCCTTTGCCGATCATCACGTCCAGCGCGAAATCTTCCATCGCCGGGTACAAGACCTCTTCCACCTTCTGATTGAGGCGGTGAATCTCGTCAATAAACAGCACTTCGCCTTTTTGCATATTAGTCAGCAGCGAGGCCAAATCGCCCGCCCGTTCAATGGCCGGGCCGGAGGTGATGCGGAGTTGCGCGCCCATTTCGTTCGCCAACACATTCGCTAGGCTGGTCTTGCCCAGCCCCGGCGGGCCATGCAGCAACACATGGTTGAGCGCTTCGCCGCGCGCCTGGGCCGCCGCAATGGCGATTTCCAGGCTCTCTTTCACTTTCTCCTGCCCGATATACTCGGCCAGCCGTTTCGGGCGCAGGCTTTGCTCAACGATCCTTTCGGCCTCGCCCCCGCCCCCTGATACGATGCGGTCCCCGCGGTCAGTCATTTCTGCCTAATTCTTGCAAAATACGCAATACGTGATACGCGGTATGAGAGTTAGGACTTTCGCTTGACGTGCTTACGCTAGGCACGAACGAGGCTGTAATTGAGCGTCAGAAGCGAAAGTCCTAAGAGTAGAACAAACTTGCTACTCACCATTATACCACAGATGTTGCGGCTGGCACAGGAGTTGCATGGGTGGCAGGGATGGGCGGGCGCGCCCAACAGAGGAGGAATTTTTATGACCACGCGCATTGTCCCACCGGACCCCAATCAGCCACCAGAGGGCGGCGAACCAACCCGCATCGTGCCGACCGGCGATTTGCCGCTGTCGAGCCAACCCACCCAGCAAGTGCCGGTGGTGCCCAGCCCGCCCACGGTGCCGCTAGACCCGACTGGAGCCATGCCCGCGACCCCGTGGGCTACGCCGGCCGGCGGCGTAGCCGTGCCGCCCACGCCGCCAGCAGCCTACGTCACGCCGCCGCCGGTCGTAGCGGAGTCCGTCACGACAACCACGGTGCGGCGCAGCGCCGGACCGCTGCCCTGGATTTTGGGCGGCGTGGCGGCGCTAGTGCTGGTTGGGCTGCTGGCGCTGTTGCTGAACCGCAACAATGGGGCCGTGGTAGTAACCGTGACCGCCACGCCGGCACCCGTTGTCACCAGCAGTGAAACGCCGACAGTGGAGCCGAGTGCGACGGCGTTGGTCGTGGTCGTGACGGCGACAGCCCTCCCGGCGACCGATACTGCTACGCCCGCGCCCGCTACTGAGACGGCCACGCCACTGCCCACCACTGCCACGCCACTGCCCGCGACCGCCACTGCCACCGTCAGCGCGCCGCCGGCTACCGCCACGCCCATTCCCGGCTTGCCCACAGTGACAGTGCGCCCGACGGTCACGCCGCTACCGGCCACGGCGACTCCCTTGCCGCCGACAGCCACGCCGTTGCCGCCGACAGCCACGCCGTTGCCACCGACGGCCACGCCGCTGCCGGCAATCGCTACCCAGGTGCCGGCCACCGCCTTACTCACGGCATCACCGACTCCGCCAACCGATCCCCTAACCGGCGGGTCGCCCACCTTGCAACCGCTCGACACCATGACCCCCTTTGCCCTGCCGAGCGTGACCGGCACTCCGCCCGCGCCGGTCGGTGGACCCCCGGCGGATGTGGCTCCAGTGGAGGCAACTGAGGGCTATCTGACGGTGCAGTGGTTCGGGCAATCGGCCTTCCTGCTGGCGGCGGGTGAAGGCACACGGCTGCTGATTGACCCAGTCGGGCCGGACTTCGGCTACCACCTGCCCTTTATCGATCCGCTTGACGCAGTCCTACTCAGCCACCTGCACCCCGATCACACCTACACCCAGGTGGCCCCCGGCAGCGTGTCGGTGTTTCCGGGGCTGGATACGGCGGGCCATTTTCGCGGCATTCACCGCGCGATTAAAGGGGTCGCCATTCGGACGGTGAATTCGTCGCATGACGATGCCGGCGGCAAGACCAACGGCGAAAA
The DNA here is from genome assembly GCA_030853735.1 of Chloroflexota bacterium. Classification (GTDB taxonomy): domain Bacteria; phylum Chloroflexota; class Chloroflexia; order QHBQ01; family JAICKM01; genus JAICKM01. The sequence continues at coordinate 4,660 of JALYUO010000248.1, read as the reverse complement.
CGCGATCTGGGTGATTGACATGGACGGCTTCCACATTGTTCACCTGGGCGACCTCGGCCAGACCAGCCTGACGCAGAAACAACTGGGGGAAATCGGCAAGCCGGACATTCTGATGATCCCGGTCGGCGGTGGCGGCTTCACTATTGACGGCCCGCAAGCGCAGCGCATCGTCGGCCAACTCAAACCGGCCCTCGTCATCCCAATGCACTACCAAACCGACCGCACCCCGGCCACCTTGCCCCTGCAACCCGTCAGCGGCTTCCTGGGCAGCCCGGCCCTCGCCAATGCCCCCAACAGCGTGCGCCTCAAACGCAGCGACCTGCCCACCGGCGCGCCGCGCGTCCTAGTCCTGAACTACAAATGATCTACGATCCGATCCACGAAGGACACGAAGGATCACGAAGAACGGAATGATCCGCGCAGGAACGCGAAGCGGCGCGAAGGACGATAAGAGGAGCGTTAAGAATCTACAGCAAAACAGTAAAAAGGGCGGGCTGAGTGTACACTCAGCCCGTCCTTCCTGTCTCGTTCTAATCGTTCGTCGTTATAATTCTTCGCGCTTCTTCGCGGCCCTGCGCGGATCAATCCGTCCGTCTTCGCGCGTCTTCGCGGACCTGCGCGGATCGAAAGACGTTAACCCCGCGTGGGCATATTGACGTGCAGCGGTGTGCCGAAGATTTGCGCGATGGCGGTTTCTTGCACCGCTTCGGGCATCGTCGGGTGGGCGTGCATCGTGTGCGCGAGGTCGTCGGCGGTCAGGCCTTGCTGCACCGCCACGGTGCCCTCGGCGATGATGTCGCTGGCGTGCGCGCCCAGGATCTGCATCCCCAGGATCGTGCGGTCCTCAGCATTGCAGACCAGTTTGACTAGGCCGTGCGGCTCACCGATGGCCTGGGCCCGGCCCAGCGCGGCGAACGGGAACTTGGTCACGCGCACCGGGATGCCCTGCTCCTTCGCCAACGCCTCGGTCAGGCCCACACTGGCAATTTCCGGGATAGTGAAGATGCAGTCGGGCACGGCGCGGTAGTCGGCCTCGCGTGGGTGGTCCAGGATATGGTCCACCGCCACTTCGGCCTCATACGACGCGACATGGGCCAGCATATGGCCCGGCACAATGTCGCCGATGGCGTAGATGCCCGGCACGTTGGTCCGCATATAGCTGTCGGTGGGCACATAGCCGCGCTCGGTCTGCACACCCAGCGCATCCAGGCCCAACCCATCGGTATAGGGGCGGCGGCCCTTCGCATAGAGCGCGTATTCGGCGCTGATCACGCGCGGCTCGGCGCTGCCTTCGGTCTGGATCACCACGTCTATATGGTCGCCTTGATCGCGGAACTCCTGCACGTTGCTTTTGAGCAGCACTTCCACGCCTGCCGCTTTGAGCAATTGCGAGAAGCGCCGTGCAATCTCCTCGTCCACGTTCCGCAGCAGGCGCGGCGAGGTGATCACCGCCGTCACTTTGGTGCCGTAGGCCGCGAAGATCGAGGCGAACTCCATGCCGACGATGCCGCCACCGATGATGACCATGCTCTTGGGCAGGGTGGGGATGGCGCGCAGGGTCAGATCCATGTCCAGGATCTGGTCGCTGGTGATGACGCGCGGCGAGTCGCCCCCCGGCACTTCCGTGCCCAGGATCGTCGCCGATCCGGTCGCCAGGATAATGTGCTTGGCGCGCACGGTGAGCGCCATCGCGCTGAACTCGCCGTTGCCCTGCACCAGGATGCTATTGGGATTGAGCAACCGCCCGGTGCCCTGCAAGCGTGTCACTTTGCGCGCTTTGCACAGGTCCACGATGCCTTTGGTCAGCCCATCCACCACTTTGTCTTTGCGCGCCACGATGCCGCCCCAATCAGGGGTCGCTGTGGCCTGAATGCCGAAGTCTCCGGCGTGGCGCATCTCACTTAACAACTCTGCGGTGCGGACCATTGTTTTGGACGGGATACAGCCGCGCAGCAAGCAGGTGCCGCCCAGCCGCCGGTCTTTCTCGATCAGCACCACGTTAGCCCCACGCATCCCTGCGTCAAGCGCAGCCACATAGCCGCCTGGTCCGCCGCCAATGACGGCAATATCGTATTCTGTCATGGTTTCTCTTACTCCGCTAGGTATCAGATATCAGGTGTCAGGTTTTAGAATTAACAGCGGTACTGCTAGGGCCGCTCCATATAATACCACAACTCAGCGCTTGACTAAAGCGGTCATCGGTGTGTACGACTGCATCAGCCGATCAGCAAGGGCGGGTTAGCCGATTCGTGCCTACTGGCCCTGTTCAGGTTGCGCCACCGGTTCCGCCGGCTCCGCGATCACGTCATGCAGAGCATTGCGGTCGCGCAGCGGCGAGAACCAGCCCAGCAGCGCGCTGATCGCCACACCGATGGTCATCACTAGATACGTCTCGCGGATGGGAATAAGTTCAGCCAGCCCGCCGCCGAGGAGCGCGCCGACCGGCGCGCCACCCCAGGCGATCATGCGGGCGGCAGCGTTGGTCCGGCTCAATAGTTGCTCCGGGATCACACGCTGGCGCAAGACGGTCCCGTTGATCTGGACCAGCGTGGTAAAGGCGATCCAGAGCGCGTAGATGACCAACGCGGCGCTGAAGCCGGGCACCAGAGCCAGCACGACGCTGAACAATAACATCGCCGCCATGCCGCCCAGGCTGATCCAGCCCGGCGGTAGGAGCCGGTGGAGGCGGGGCAGCAGCGCACTCGCCAGGATAGCGCCCACTGATCCCGCCGTAAAAATTAGGCCGATCCGAGCATCGGTCGCGGCCAAGCCCAAGGCCCGTACCGCATAGACCACGATCAAGCTGCTGATTGCGCCACTGGTAAAGCTGACCCCAAATCCTAGCAGCGTCAAGGCGCGCACCAGACGATGCTGCCAGAGGAAGTGTAGCCCCGCACGGATATCGGCCAAGATGCGGCGCAGCGCCGGTCGCAGGCCACCCGCGCCGGCAGCAGGCAGGTCGTGGCTACGGACATTATTGAACGAGCGGCGCACAAGCAGGAGAGCGACGGCGGAGAGGAGATAGCTCACCGCGTCGCCGGTCAAGGCGAATGCCGCGCCGACAGTGGCCGCCAACACGCCGGCCAGCGCCGCACCGACCGTCTCGACGGTGATAGTGCTCGACCCGATCAAGCTGTTCGCCGCGACGAGCCGCGCCCGCCCGACCAGTGCAGGCAGCGCCCCGAAGTTGGCAACATCAAACCAGACGAAGGCGCACGCCGAGAGCAGCGCCACCGCATAGATGTGCGGTAAGCTCAATACTCCCAGCGCATTCGCCAGCGGAATGCTGGCGAGCAAGGCCGCGTTGATCAGGTCGCTACCGATCATCAGCCGCTTGCGGTCGAGACGGTCGGCTAACGCGCCGGCCAGCAAACCGAACACGAGGTACGGCAGCACCTCCAAAACCCCCAGCAGCGAGGTAAGCAACGCCGAACGGGTGCGCTGGAACACCAGGATAGGCAGGACCACGACCGTGATCTGGGTGCCAAACAGCGAGATGCTGCGTCCCAACCAATAGAGCAGGAACGAGCGATCACGCCAGAGCGTAGGGCCGGGACTCTGCATCCCACCACCTCACAGTCTATTGCCGCGTGGGGCGACATCCGTCAGTGCGCGCACCGCCGCTACCCAGAGCCGGCGCGTAACCGAAGCACCCGCGGTTGCCCAGCGCACAATCGGGGAGGGAATCACCGGCGCGTTAGCAGACACGGCCCTGAAAAGCTAATTGAGATCGTAAGCGTGCCTTGTCCAGCTTTGTTAAGAGGCGTTCAGAACGACTCAGGGTGATTGCATCTAACTTGGCACGGGCGACTGGAACTCGCCGCTACCGCTTCGAAGCCCGCCTACGCGGGCTGGCGCTAGGCAAACCGGGAGGCGGGGGCGACCGGATCCGTCCTAAACGGCGGATCTACGATCGGCCCTGGCTCCAGCCCGCGTAGGCGGGCTTCGTAGCAGTAGCGGCGAGTTCCAGTCGCCCGTGCCAAGTTAGATGCAATCACCCTGCCGATCCCTCCCCTAGACGGTAGAAGGGAGGCTTATGTAGTTGTCGGCACTGTCATAGATCGTTCGGCAACTCAGGCAATGGAGTGGTGATATGAGTGGAGCGGAGGAATAAGGAATCAGCCCTAGGCGGCATTAGCGGGTTCATGGATGCGAATGACCGCTCTGAGGCTGCGGGCGGCTTAGTGGTTTGACCCGCCCCCGCGATACTCTGGATTAAGGCATCTACGGCCTGGATCTGCGTAGGATCGGCAGAGCCATAGAGTACCGCCGCAACTGCTGCTGAGTTGATCGGCGGCGTGGCATAGCTTACCAAACGGCGCACGATCTCTTCGTCCACGCGACCCAACAGGGTGGGTGCCTCACCCATTTCTGCAAGGCGTAAATCAATCCCCTTACCGACACCCAAGGGCACAAACTGATGTAACGCAAACAAATTGGTGCGAACCTTGTGGATCAGCATCGGATCAGCAGCGAGGCCAGCCGCCTCTAGGCGCAGGGTCAGGGCTGTTTCCATTTCGGGAAAGGAGGTGATGTGCCAATTCGCAGCCGCAAAAACAGCCTCTACCAACTCTACAGCAGCGCGCCACCACTGCGGATCTAAGGGGCGCACATTGCCTTTGTTCAGAATCCGCCAGTATGTGTCCTCACGATTATGATC
>JALYUO010000246.1 GCA_030853735.1 Chloroflexota bacterium | reverse complement strand
GGTGCAAACGACGCGCTGCCTGCGGAGTTCGCACCTGGGGGTGCAAACTCCTCTATCTCATAAATCTCTAGATCATTAGCTGAATTACTATAGGGACAGAAAACCCCTCTCCCGGCAAGGAGAAGGGTTCACAGAAAAGCCGGCGTGACCGCGCCTAGATGTGCGCGCGCCAGTAGGCCAGCAGGTCGCGCAGCGTTTGCTCAAAGGGGATGGTCGGCTCCCAGCCGGTTGCCTGTTGAAACTTGCGTGCGTCGGCCCACAGGATCATCACATCGCTGGGGCGCAGGCGGGCGGGGTCTTGCTTGACCTCGATCTTGGCCGTACTTTGTGCCAGCAGCATCTCCAGCATCTCGCCCATGGGGCGCGTGGTGCCGGAGCCGATGTTGTAGACCTCGCCGGGCCGGCCGTGATCCAGCATCAGCCAGTAGGCGCGCACCATGTCGCGCACATCGGTGATGTCGCGCTTGCTGGTCAGGTCGCCAACCCACACAATCGGCTCTTGCAGCCCCTTTTCGATGCGGGCAATCTGGCGCGCCCAGGTGGACGGCGCGAAATGCTCACCCCGGCGCGGGCCGTCGTGATTGAAGCCGCGTGAGGTGATGCTCTTGATGCCGTAGCTCATCCAATATTGGTAGGCCAGCTTCTCCTGCGTCACCTTGCTCACCGCGTAGGGACTGAGCGGGCGCAGGGGGTTGCTTTCGGTCATCGGCACCTCGTCGGGCAGCACCATACCGTATTCTTCCGACGAGCCGGCGATCTGGATCAGGGGGTCCACAGCCGGGCCTTGGCCGTTGCGCTGAGGACCGTTGAGTTCGCGCACCGCCTCAAACAGGTTGAGCTGGCTCAGAATATTGGTTTGCAGCGTCTCGGCGGGCGCGTTCCACGAAGCGGGCACAAACGACTGCGCGGCCAGGTGGAAGATGCGGTCGGGGCGTACCGCGCCGATCAGCTTATGCACACTGAAAGCATCCACCAGATCGGTGTTGATCATATTGATTTTGCCCGGCTTCAACGCCGCCTGGATCGACTCGATGTTGGACACGCCGACCTCGATCAGGTTGAGGTAGGGCAGTAGGGTCTCCAGGTTGTCCATGCGGCTGCGCCGGCGATAGGTGCCGAACAGCTCGACATCCTCGCGCGCAAACAGCATCTCGGCCAGATGGCTGCCGGCGAAGCCCGTGATACCCGTAATCAGAACTTTCAAATCACTTCTCCTCCGTTAGCGACTGATCCGGCTGATCGGTCGGCGCTCAGGCCCGCACGCGCGTGCGCCAATCGTCCAGAATATCGGCTAAAGACTGGGCCAGGGGAATGATCGGCTGCCAACCGGTGCGCGCCTGAAAGCGGCGCGGATCGCACACGATCCGGGGCACATCCGCCGCCCGCATCCGTGCGGCATCAGGTTCGACGCGCACCGGCACCCGGCTCAGGCCACGCAGGGTGTCTAGGATGGCCGATATCGCGGTGGCACGGCCCGACCCCACGTTGTAGACCGCGCCGGGTTCGCCCTGCGTGATCGCTAGATAGTAGGCGCGCACCATATCGCGCACATCGGTGAAATCGCGTTCGGCGCTCAGGTTGCCGACGCTCAACACCGGCTCCTGCTGTCCGGCTTCGATGGCGGCGACTTGGCGCGCAAACGCCGCCGTGACAAAGGCATCGCCTTGACCGGGGCCGATATGGTTGAACGGGCGCACCCGAATCACCGCAGTACCGTACGTTAGAAAATACTGCAAACCCAGCATATCCTGCGCGATCTTGCTGACGGCATAGGCATTCGTCGGGCGGAAGGGAGTGTCCTCGTCCACCGGCAGATCCGCCGGCAGCACCTGACCATACTCCTCGCTGCTGCCGACCAACAGGATGCGCGTCGGCAAGCCCAACTCCTGCACCGCGCGCAAAACATTCAGCTGGCCGATCAGGTTGTTCACCAGCGTTGCTTCCGGGTCGCTCTGGGCCCGTGCCACGATAGATTGCGCGGCTAGATGAAAGAGATAAGCGGGCCGCAACTCGGCCAGCAAGTCGCGCACCTCGGTGTACGCAGCGAGTTCTACTGGGGCCAGTTGCAACCGTTGCTGCGCCAGCCAAGCAGCATCCAGCGCCACGCGCCCCGGTAGTTCGCTGCGCCGTGCGGTCGTCGTATTTGTTTCGCCCGACCGCACGGCGGAGCGCTCGGTGCCCCAAAGTTCCCAGTCGGTCTGCTCGGCTAGGTGTTGCGTCAGGTGCCGCCCGGCGAAACCGCCGGCCCCGGTAATCAGGGCACGCATAGACTCTCCTGCACGATACACTTGAAAGATGGAGAGGATCGCCTAACGATGCGAACCCACCAGTTGCTTCTCCTCCGTCGCCACAGGCGCGCTGTCCAAGCCGGACTCGGCGCGCAGCAGGGCCGCCTTCTCCGTATCCTCCCAGGGCGCGTCAATGTCGTGGCGGCCAAAGTGCCCAAAGGCGGCGGTGGCGCGGTAGATCGGGCGACGCAGCTTCAGGTCGCGGATGATCGCGCCCGGTCGCAGGTCGAAATGCTTGTTGATCAATTCCACGATGCGCTCATCAGCGATTTTGCCCGTGCCGAAGGTCTCCACCGAGATGCTGAGGGGGTGGGCCACGCCAATCGCATAGCTGAGTTGGATCTCGAAGCGATCAGCCAAACCGGCCGCGACCACGTTTTTCGCCACATGGCGTGCCGCGTAAGCCGCGGAGCGGTCCACCTTTGTCGGGTCTTTGCCGCTGAACGCGCCCCCGCCGTGCCGGGCCACGCCGCCGTAGGTATCCACGATGATCTTGCGCCCGGTCACACCGGCATCGCCCATCGGCCCGCCGATGACGAAGCGCCCGGTCGGGTTGATGTAATACTTGGTCTGGGCATCGAGCAGCGCCGCGGGCACCACCGGCTTGATGACGTGTTCTAGGATCTCGCGCTCGATCTCTTCGTGTGTGACGTGCGGCGCGTGCTGAGTGGAAACCACCACGGTGTCTACACGCACCGGCTTGCCGTAGGCGTACTCCACCGTGACTTGCGCTTTGCCGTCGGGCCGCAGCCAGGGCAGCACTTTGGTGCGCCGCATCTGCGACAGGCGGCGGGTCAGTCCGTTCGCCAGGGCGATGGTCAGCGGCATCAGTTCGGGCGTTTCGTTGCAAGCGAAGCCAATCATCATGCCCTGATCGCCGGCCCCCAGCGCCTCCACTTCGGCATCGCTCATTTCGCCGGTCTTGTGTTCCAGCGCCTCGTCCACGCCTTGCGCGATGTCTTTCGACTGCTCCTTAATCGAGACGATCACGTTGCAGGTCTCCGCATCGAAGCCGTATTTGGCGCGCGTGTAGCCGATGTCGCTGATGGTGTTGCGCACGATCTTGGGGATGTCGGCATAGCCTTTGGTGGTCACTTCGCCCATGACCAACACCATGCCGGTGGTGGTCGCCGTTTCGACCGCCACGCGACTGTTGGGGTCTTGGTCGAGCAGCGCGTCAAGGATCGCATCCGACACCTGATCGCAGAGTTTGTCGGGGTGGCCTTCCGTGACCGACTCCGAGGTGAAAAAGAATTGCGGAGAGTCCATAAACGTGGTCATCTAATTCCTCCATGCGAAACGAATCATCGCGTATCTGCTACGCTAATCTAGCGACGTACCCCCAGCCCCTTACGGAGTCGGGGTCCAATATATATAAGGGGTCGGCAACCCCCCCAAAAACGCGCCACCCATAAGGCTCGCCGTAAAGACCAGATAGCAGGCCACCACAGCCAGTGAGAGCAGCGCCAGCGCCAGGCCCAAGCCGCCGGTCCAGCGTGCCTGGCTGGGGTTGGGTGCTTTGGCGGCCAGCACCAGCGCGGCGATAGCACAGCCCCCCGCGATCAGGGCCAACGGCCCCGCGACAACGCTACCGAGACCGCAACAGAGGTTGAACGGCAGGCTGATCAGGCTCAGAACCAGCCCGACAATGCCCAACGTCTCCGCCACCGTGCTGGGGCGCGCTTGCAACGGCTCATCGGTCCAGCCGGGCCGCATAGACATCGGCAACGGTTCCAACCGGGGGTCCGCCGCCCACGTTGGCGTGTAGGCCGTGGGCTGTGGGCCGTGAGCCGTGGACGGTGCGCCGTGAGCCGTGGGCGGTTCACCCGGTAGGAGGGGGCTGTCTCCCCCGACAGTGGCCGGCGCAGCATCCGCCGGGACCACGGGCGCGCCGGCAACTTCCGCTCCCGCCGCACCCACATGGTCCACGCAGTAGACCTGCCCCGCCCGAAAGTACACACACAGCGAACACAAGGCCCGTCCGCAGACGCGGCACTGGCCCAGCGCGGGCACATCGGGATGGTTGACGCAAGTCATGACGATTGCGGATTGCGGATTGCGGATTGCGGATTGACGGACTTAGAGAATACGGCAAAAATCATCATCCCGTTCTTTAACCGCATCTTCGTGATCCTTCGTGTCCTTCGTGGATCAATCATTCTGCACAGTTCCCGTATTCCGCATTCCGCATTCCGCATTCCGTATTCCGCTTAGGTGCCCGATTCCCAGGACGACAGATACTTCTGCTGGGCCGGGGTCAGCACGTCAATTTCGATGCCCATGGCGCGCAGTTTGAGCAGCGCGATCTCCTGGTCCAGTTCCATCGGGATGGTGTAGACCTCGTTGTTCAGCGTGCCCGCGTTCTGGACCAGATATTCGGCGGCCAGCGACTGGTTGGCGAAGCTCATGTCCATCACACTGGCCGGGTGCCCTTCGGCGGCGGCCAGATTGATCAGGCGACCGTCGCCCAGCAGGTGCAGGCGGCGACCGTCGGGCATGGTAAACTCTTCCACGAAGTCGCGCACCGTGCGAACGGCGGTGGCTTGATCGCGCAGCGCGGCGATGTTGATCTCGTCGTTGAAGTGCCCACTGTTGCACATGATCGAGTTGTCTTTCATGAGCGCCAAGTGGTGCGCGTCAATCACGTTCAGGTCGCCGGTGACAGTCACGAACAGGTCGCCTTCAGGGGCCACTTCTTCTAGCTTACGCACCTCGAAGCCGTCCATGACCGCTTCCAGCGCGCGCACCGGATTGACTTCGGTGACGACCACGCGGGCACCCATGCCCCGTGCCCGGCTCGAAACACCACGCCCACACCAGCCGTAGCCGATGACGACAAGGACTTTGCCGGCCAGCAGGATGTTGGTGGCGCGCAGGATGCCGTCCAGCGTACTCTGGCCGGTGCCGTAGCGGTTGTCGAACAGGTGCTTGGTGTCCGACTCGTTGACGGCGATCACCGGGAACTTCAGCACGCCGTCCTTCGCCATCGCTTTGAGGCGAATCACACCGGTGGTCGTCTCTTCGCTGCTGCCGATGATGTTGCTGAACAGCTCGCGCCGTTCGATTTCGCTCAGGGTTTGCACCCATTCGCGCACCACCGGGTGCAGGTCGTTGAGGCGGCCCAGTTCGATGAAGTTGAGCGCCGAAACGAGGTCGGCCCCATCGTCCATCGTGATCTGTGGCTGGTGGGCCAGCGCGGCGGCGATATGCGTGTAGTAGCTGGCGGTATCTTCGCCTTTGATAGCGTAGGTGCGGATGCCGTAATGCTGCACCAGCGCCGCCGCCACATCGTCTTGCGTCGAGAGCGGGTTGCTGGCGCACAGCACCACATCGGCCCCGCCGGCTTTCAGCGTGATCGCCAAGTTGGCGGTTTCGGCGGTGACGTGCAAGCAGGCCGCGAGGCGCTTGCCCTTGAGCGGCTGCTCCTTCACGAAGCGTTGGCGCAGCAGTTCCAGCACGGGCATCTCTTTGGCGGCCCACTCGATCCGCAGCTTGCCGCGGTCGGCCAGGCTCAGATCGCGCACATCATATTGTTTGGCGGCCGCCGCCGCAGCGGCGGGATTTTCTACGGTCGTAACCATGTGATTGTCACTCCTTATGTCAAGTGTAAGCGGTGGACTAACGGTAGCGTAGCCGGTGTCCCGGTCGGCCAGATGGCTCGTCTGAGGAGCGTCATGGCGCAAGGTCTAAAGTCCGAGAGGCCAGATGGCTCGTCTAAGGAGCGTCATGGCGAGGGGTCTACGAGCCGATAGCCAGGTGGCTTCAAGCAAGCGTCATGGCTACAGGTGAAGGGCCGCGCCGAAGGTTTCGGCGTACCGCGCCGCAAAAGCGTCGCGTGTATAATGGTGGGTCTGCGTGCCGTATTGCTCGATCACGTAGACCGCCGCAAGGGCCGCGATGCGACCGCTGCTTGCCATATCAAAGTTGTGGAGCAGGCCATGCACAAACCCGGCCGCGTAGGCATCACCTGCGCCGGTGGGGTCCACCACGCCGCTGGTGTGCGCGATAGGGATGGCCGTTTCGCCGTCGTGCGTGCGGATGATCGAACCCTCCGCGCCTTTGGTGGTCACAACGATCTCAGCGTGGCGCAGCATATCGTCCGCCGTCAGGCCCGTCTTGTTGTGCATCATCTCGAACTCGTAGTCGTTGGCGATGATCACCCGCGCGCCGGCGATACCGATCTGCAAATCCTCGGCGCTGAGGCGGATGATCTGCTGGGCGGGCACATAGACATAGGGCACCCCCGCCGCCTGACACTCTTGCGCGAAGCGGGTCATGGTGGAGGGTTCCGTGGGCGCAATCACTACAAGATCATCCGCGCCGAGACCGAGTGGGGTTAGCGACAATTGGGCATCCGCGCCCATCGCGCCGGGGTAAAAGCCGGTGATCTGGTTGTTGTCGCGGTCGGTGGTGATATAGCAGGTGGCGGTGTAATGGTCGCTCACGGTGTTGATGCGGCTGGTGTCCACGCCCACCGCTTGCACTTGGCTGTTATATTCGCCGAAGTCGGGGCCGACACTGCTATAGAGGAGAGGCTGCGACCCCAGCAGGGCCAGCGTGTAGGCAACGTTGCCGCCGGTGCCGCCCCGCTGCTTTTTCATCGTCTCGACGAGGAAGCTGACGTTCAGCATATGGATCTTGTCGGCCAGGATATGTTCGTGGAAATAGCCGGGGAAATCCATGATATTGTCAAAGGCAATCGAACCGGTTACAACAAGGCTCATCTAATCTCCATCACGGGCGCAGCAAGCAGCGCCTCTACATGCTCTTACCGGGCGCGGCAAGCAGCGCCCCTACATGCTCTTACCGGGCGCAGCAAGCAGCGCCCCTACATGCTCTTACCGGGCGCAGCAAGCAGCGCCCC
>JALYUO010000245.1 GCA_030853735.1 Chloroflexota bacterium | reverse complement strand
CCGACCAACACGCCGACCAACACGCCGACCAACACGCCGACCAACACGCCGTTGCCGACCGCGACTGCCGTTCCGCCCGGCCCCGGCACGCCCAGCGCCACCCCGACGACGGTCCCGGCGGGCACGGCCACTCCCACGGCTACGCTGGGCGGCCCCTGTCTGCTGCCCTTTAGCGATGTGCCGGCCGACTACTTCGCCTACACCTATATCCAGTGGGCCTACTGCCACACCTTTATCAGCGGCTATAACGACAACACGTTCCGCCCACAAAGCAGCACCACGCGCGGCCAGATCGCCAAGCTGCTCGTGCTGGCGGCCGGCTGGGATCTCACCCCTGGTCCCGGCGCGCCTCATTTCAGCGATGTGGCTCCCGGCTCCACCTTCTACACGGTCATCGAAGTGGGCTACGCGCACGGCATTCTCGGCGGCTACAGCGATGGCACCTATCGCCCATCTGTGCCCGTCACGCGCGCGCAACTCGCCAAGCTGCTCGTGCTGGCACGGGGCTACCCCCTGCTAACGCCGCCCACGCCGACGTTCAGCGACGTGCCGGCCGACTTGTGGGCCTATCCCTTTGTGGAAACCGCCGTCGCGCACGCTGTCGTCGGCGGCTACAGCGATCACACCTTCCGCCCGCTCAACGAGGCCACCCGCGCCCAGTTCTGCAAGATGCTCTACCAAGCGTATGGAGTACCTAGCCTAAACCAACCCTAGCTCCACACCGAGGCCACCCGCAGCAAGGCCGGACCCCCATGGGTCCGGCCTGTTGCATACCCGCCGCTACCGTGTAGCGGGACTAGCATGGGTACGTTAGGGGGCTTTGGTCGCCGTGGCGGCGGGGCGGGCGGTGGCGGGGGGAGCCGCGCCTTTGGCGGGCACGATCAGCACCTGACCGGCCTGGATCGCGTTGGGGTCGGCGATATTGTTCAGCTTCACCAGTTCTTCGACCGTGATGCCGTATTGCAGCGCAATGCCCGACAGCGTCTCGCCCGGCTGGATCGTATGCTTGCCGGTCGCGCCTGTGCCGCCGCCGCCCGGCACGGCGGTCGCGCCGACCGCTGTGGGCGGCACCAGCGTGGGCGAGGCCACGGGCGTGATGTCGAAATGCACTTGGTCAATCGGCGTATTGGTCGGCTCACCAGGGCCGAGCGTTGGGGTGGCCGCCGGGCTGCCGACGGTGATGCTGCACCCGCTCACCAGCGTGGCGACGGGCAACAGCCCCAGCAGGGCGGTCCGCAAGGGGCGGCGGAGCGCGTTAGGGAGTCGAGTCATCAGTGCTTCCTGCGTTGCTAGGCGCGGCATTATTCCCGCCGGCGTTGCGACCGGTGTTGGGCACGGGGGGGTTGTTGCTGGCGGGCAAATACAGCACTTGCCCAATGTAGAGCATCTCATCCTTCAGATTGTTGTAGTCGCGTAGCTGTTGGTGCGTCAGCCCAAACATGGCGGCCACTGTGTCCAGCGTTTCACCCGCGTGTACGATATAGAAGGGCGACGCGGTCATAGTGGTGATCTGGCTGCCCTGTGCGCCCGCCACAGGCGCGCTGCGGATCATCCCGGTCGGCGCTTTCGCCGAGCCGCCCCCGCTGGCCGTGCTGACGTTGCTACCCGTGCCGGTGCTGCTGGTCCCGCCGGCGGGAGCCGCAGCTAGGTTGGAGCTGTTGGTATGGGCCACCGAGGGGGCATTAAAGGCCGGCAAGCCCAACTTTTGCAATAGCCCCGCCCCGTTAGCGATTGCCAGCCCCGCCAGCAGCACCAACGCCACAATATAGAGGGCCAGATAGCGCAAGCAGCCATTGCCGGTGACTGCCGCAAGCACCCCGCCGCCCCCTTTGCTGTCTGATGCCCGCCGGCCGCTGCCGTCGCCGTGCCCGCCGCCGCCATGATCTGCCATGCCGCTACTCCCTGTACCGCCCGCCCGTCCGCAGGGGTCGTGTGCCGTTTTGCCGGTCGCTTGTGCATACAGCGTGCCAGAGTTATGTCTATTCTAGCACAGCCTGCCGCAGTTTGTAAAGAGACCCGGCTTTCCGGTCAGGGCTTATGCAAAGTCCGCAAGGGGCGACAGAATGGGCACTTCTTTGGTAAGATGGCTTGTTATCATCCACCCTCTTCACCAAAGGAGCACCCGATGCAGTATACCGTATCCTC
>JALYUO010000243.1 GCA_030853735.1 Chloroflexota bacterium | reverse complement strand
ACCTTAGCCCGCAGGTCGGGGAGCAAAGGGATAGATCGGGGTGCGACGAGCTAATCGCGGCCAGGAGGCCGCTCCCACAGTCCGCAATCCACAGTCCCCATTCGTCTCTGTTCCATTCGTCTCTATTCCGCCCGAACGCCCAAGCCCTATGCAGCAACTAAGTACGCCAACCGAGCCACAAGACCAGGACCGGGACGACCCTCCTGCTACGTATCTCCGTGTCTCCGGATCGCCGTGGTGGAAAACCGAATGGGCAGCAGCATTAGGGGCGGCGTTGTTCGCGTTCGGGGTATCACGCCTCGTGGCAGGATTGGCGGCGTGGGCGGGCATTTGGACGCTGGTCAGTGGCGATGCGGCGCGCGGCAAGGGGCTGCTGGTCGAGGGTGCGCTGATGTGGGACAGCGCGTGGTATTGGCAGGTGACGACGCACGGCTATTTCGCCTGGACGGCGCAGACCGGCTCGGATCTGGCCTTTTGCCCGCTCTATCCGGCACTGCTGCGGCTGGGCTGGGCCGCGCTGAACGGACTAGGCATCCACCTCGGCGACCCGATCTACGGCAACTATGTGGCGGTGGGGCTGGCGATCAGCAACGTGTGCTTTGTGGCCGCGCTGGCGCTGCTCTGGCGGCTGGTGCGGCAGGACCATTCGGCGCGGGTGGCCGACCGCACGCTGCTACTGATCGCCGTCTTCCCGGCGGGGCTGTTCTGGTCGGCCATCTACACCGAGTCGCTGTTCCTGCTGCTGGTGGTCGGCACGTTTGCAGCCATGCGACGCGGGTGGTGGGCGGCGGCAGCGGGGCTGGCCGGGCTGGCGGCGGTCACACGCTGGGCCGGGCTGCTGCTGGGCGCAGTGCTGCTGGTGGAGTATCTGGTGCAAGCGGCACCGCCCGGCGCAGCGTGGCGCACGCGACTGCGCGGCGCATGGCGGCCCAGTGGGTTGTGGCTGGCGCTGATGCCATTGCCGTTTTTGGCGTTCCTGGTCTACTTACGCGGGCGCTTTGGCGATGCGTTCGTCTTCCTCAGCGTGGAGCATCAGGGCTGGGGCCATAGCTCGGCCCTGCCGCCGGTGACGTGGTGGAACGGCCTAGCCTTGCTGGTACAATCCTGGGGCACTACGCAGCCGGCCAGTGACGAGGTGCTGTACCTGGGCGGCGGGCAGCGCATTTATCAGTACCAGGATCTGGGCTTCAGCCTGCTGTTCGCTGGGTTGACCGCGTGGGCGGCGTTGCGGCGACAGTTGCGGCCCGCCGAATGGACCTGGCTGGCGCTGGGCCTGCTCTTCCCGTTCAGCCAGGGCAGCACGCTGGGCGTGACGCGCTATCTGCTGCCGCTCTGGCCGGCCTTCCTGCTGGCCGCCCGCCTGCTCGACGGTCGCCCTCGGCTCGAACGCGCCTGCCTGATCACCGCGACCGGCCTGCTGGCGGTTACGGCCTTCCTGTGGGCCAGTGGGCATTGGATGGCGTAGCAGGGACGAGTTGTAAGTTGTAAATTGTAAGTTGTAAGTGGTGGTAAGATCCCCCCCGCAATGAATTGCGGCCCTACACCCGCCCTACCGACGCACAGAGATACCAAACGCGGAGAACACATCCTTCTAATAATCTGCGTGTCCTCGGTGTCTTCGGGGGGGTAATTCGTCGTTATGCGCGGCTGGGTGCTTGGGTGTATTGACAGGCATCCGTGGCGCAGGCTATACTTTCGTGATGAACGCTGCGATGGGCATCGCACGGGGGATGGGCAGTGACTGGGTTTAACGGGGTGGATGGCGCGCTGCTGGCCTGGGTCGCGTTGCAGGCGTGGGGCGCGACGCGGCGCGGCTTTTTGCAGGTGGCGCTGGGGCTGCTGGGCTTTGTCCTCACGCTGGGCATCGCCCTGATCGGCGCGGGGGCGGCCGCCGCTTGGCTCGCCACGCACACCGGCCTGCCGCAGCTTTGGACTCCGCCGCTGGGCTTCTTGGCCGTGTGGCTGACGGCCCAGGTCGGCTATACCGGCATCACGCACGTCCTGTTACAGCACACGCATTATCGCGCCACGCGATCAAGCCTCAACCGTTGGTTGGCGCTCCTGCCTGGTGCCGGGCAGGGGCTGTTGGTGGGGGCACTGCTGCTGACGGTGCTGGCGCTGGTGCCGCTGCCGGGCCTGCCCCATGACGCGATCTTGAACTCCGCCATCGGCGGGCGGCTGGTCGCCGCGACCGTCGCGGTGCAGCGCCCGCTCGACGGCATCTTCGGCCCGGCCCTGCGCCAAACACTGGGCTTTCTCACTGTCAAGCCGGAGGCGGCCGGCGGTGAAACGGTCACGCTCAATTTCCAGGTGCCGCAGCCCAGCACGGATGCCGAGGCCGAGGAAGCGATGTTGAGCCTGGTCAATGCCGAACGGAGCAAGGCGGGATTGCCGACCCTGGCGATGGACGCGCCCTTGCGCGATCTGGCGCGCAGCCACGCCGCCGACTTGTTCCGGCAGGGCTATTTCTCGCATACCGGGCGCGACGGGCGCTCGCCTTTCGACCGGATGCACGATGCCGGCATTCGCTACAGCACGGCGGGCGAAAACCTCGCCCTGGCGATCAGCACTGCTGCCGCCCATGACGGCCTGATGCACAGCCCCGGCCACCGCGCCAATATCCTCAATCCCACCTTCCGCCGCGTCGGCATCGGGGCGCTCGACGGTAGCCCCTACGGCAAGATGTTTGTGCAGGAGTTCACGGATTGACCCCTGGCGCGGTTTGTGCAACCGGAGTTACGACGGTTTACACCGCGAAGACGCGAAGGACGCGAAGATTCTTTCGAGGTTTATGTGAAGTAGTTTGGTAGCTTTGTTTGGGCTGAATTAGTTGAGGATTGCTGCTTTGGCTGATAAAGTAAACGGTAGGGATATGTCACTACCGTTGAAGAAGACTCGTGTGCCGCGCAAAAAATCAACGAGCGACGGACCTAACCCGCCGACCCCTTTCCCTATACAGGAAGAGGGCGATCCGGTTGCGCCGCCTGCTGATGTGCCCGCCGCACTAGATGCGGTCACAGCTAGGGATGCGCCGAAGAAGCCCCGTGCGCCACGCAAAAAAGCAACGAGCGACGGACCTAACCCGCCGCCCCCCTTCCCTACAGAGGAAGAGGGCGATCCGGCTGCGCCGCCCGCCGATGTGCCCGCCGCCCTTGATACCGTAGCTCGAACTCCGAACTCCGAACTCCGAACTCCGAACTCTCCCGCCGATGTCCCGCCCGATCTGACCAAGAAACGCCGCGCCACGCGCAAAAAGCCGGCGACGGACGAACCTAACCCCCCTACCCCCTTCCCTACGAAGGAAGGGGGAGATCCGGCTGCGCCGCAATTCATTGCGCGCCCAACAGACGAGACGAATGATCCCCACCTAGCCGCGTCGTCAATTCAGAACTCCGAACTCCGAACTCCGAACTCCGAACCCGAAGCGTTCGATCCGCATGATCCTGAGCAGTTGATCGCGGCGTTCCGGGCGCGCTATCCTTTCCCATTGGATGCCTTCCAGGAGGACGCGATCCGCTATCTGGCCGCCGGCGAGTCGGTGATGGTGGCGGCACCGACGGGGACGGGCAAGACGGTGGTGGCCGAGTTTGGCGTGTTTCGCGCCCACGCACGCGGCTGGCGGGTGATCTACACCACGCCGATCAAGGCGCTCAGTAACCAGAAGTTCCGCGACTTGCGGGCGCAGTACGGCGACGCAGTGGGCCTGCTGACCGGCGACATCGTGCAAAACCGCGCAGGCTCGATCCTGATCATGACCACCGAGGTGCTGCGGAATATGTTGCTGCAAAGCCCGGCGGAGCTATGGGGCGTAGGCTGCATTGTCTTTGACGAGATCCACTATCTGGCCGATAAAGAGCGCGGCACCACCTGGGAAGAATCGATCATCATGTGCCCGCCCGATGTGCAACTGGCGTGCCTGTCGGCCACGGTGAGCAACGCGCCGGAGGTGGCCGACTGGATCAGCCGCACCCATCGCCCCGTCCACCTGATCACCCATTTGCAGCGCGCCGTGCCGCTCAACTACTACTATTATCTGGACGGCGAGCCAAACCTGACGATCAACGCGCGCGGCGTGCAGGTGGCCGATTTCCCTGGGGTGGGCGGCGAAGTGCGTCTGAAAAGCAAAAGCCAGGGTGCCTGGACTGATGCCGATGGCGATAGCCGCCGCGCCCGCGAACGCCCAGAGCCAACGCCACGCGAAATCGTGGACTCGTTGGAACGGCGCGATATGCTACCGGCCATCTTTTTCCTGTTCAGCCGGCGCGACTGCGAGGCCGCCGCCGAGGTCTGCGCCATGATGCGCCTGCGCGCCGCGCACGAGCCGACCACGCGCCGGCGCATCGAGGCCGTGCTGACCAGCTATTTGGACCGCCTCGCGCCCGAAGACCGGGGGCTGGAACAGGTCAAGACGATCCTCTACTTGGCGCGGCGCGGCTTCGGCTTCCACCACGCGGGCCTGCTACCGATCCTCAAGCAATTGGTCGAGGAATTGTTCAATCAGGGGCTGATGCGCGTGGTCTTCGCCACCGACACGCTGGCGCTGGGCGTAAATATGCCCGCCCGCAGCGTGGTCATCGGGCGGATGTCCAAATGGGATGGGGTCAGCCGCCGCCCGCTGATCCCCAACGAGTTGCAGCAGATGGCCGGGCGCGCCGGGCGGCGCGGCATTGACCAGCAGGGCCATGTGATCATCCCCTACAGCCCGTGGGTCACATTCCACGAGGCGCTGGCGATTGCCACCGGACCGCTGCGTCCGGTCGAAAGCGCCTTCACCGTGCGCTATAACACCATCCTCAACCTGTGGAACCCCCCGCAGGGCGACCGCGTGCTGGATGTGATGCGCCGCAGTCTGCTGCAATTCCAGCAATCGCGCCGCCTGCGCGACATGGAAGAAGGCGTGGCCGAATGGGATGCCGCGCTGGAGGCGATCCCCAGTGGCTGCCTGATCGGGTTGCCGGCGGGCGAAGACCTGCTGAGTGAATACGAGGCGTTGGGTCGCGCCGTGGAGACGGGGCGCGACCGGGCACGCAAACTGCGCGCCGCCCGCGAGCGCATGGCCTCCCGCCGCACTGACTTGCCCTGGACACGGCCCGACCGCGAAACGTTGCGTCGCCTGTTGCGCGTTTTCCCGCCCGGCGGCGTGGTTCATGTCGAACAACAGGGCTGGGCCGTCTACCTGGGCGCACGCCCCAATGTGGCCGGGCTGTTCTGGCTGGGCAACCGGGTGATTGCGGTGCCGACTTTCAGCGCCATTGACTACATCCCGCCGCAACGCCCGGTGGTGCCGCTGCCCGACGAACTACGCGATCTGGCCGGGGGCTTGGCCGTTACACCGGGAGCCGCCGGTATCGAAGTCAGCCAGGAAGCGCGCACCTGGATGGCCGAACAGTTGGCCGGTATGGACCTGCCCGACCTGGAACAATGGATCAGCAGCCACCAGCAACAGCAGGGAGCCGATCTGGACGCGCAACTGGCCCAATTCGACACGCAAGTGACCGATGCTGAAGGCTACCTGGAGCGCGTGGTGATCGAGGAACGGGCGCACCCCTGCCACCCCTGCCCGGTACGCAAGCAGCACCGCCACAATCGCCGCGAACGGGGCCGCGCCGAAGCCGGGCGACAAGAGGCGCTGGACTTTCTGGAAGAGCGACGCAGCTACGAAGACACCCGCCTGCAAACGCAGCTCGACGGGCTGATCGGCGTGTTGGGCCAATTCTACTACCTGAACGGTGACGGCGAAAAGACGGCCAAAGCGGAGCGGCTGATTGACATCTTCGACACCAACGCCCTGCTGATCTGTGAGGCCGTCGAAGGCGGCTATCTGGAAGGGATGCCACCCGCCGATGTGGCCGAAGCGTTTTCCTGGTTCGCCTACGACCGCGACATTGAGTTCCGCAACCGCAACCTGCTACCGGGCAACTTGGTGCAGTTGCGCCGCCGCCTCGACGACTTGCAGCGCGACATCTTCGGCGCGGAGCGGCGGCACGATCTGCTGATTACCACCGGCTATAACCCCTACTTCTACGGCGTGGTGCGCGCCTGGTGCCGGGGCGCGAGCATGGCCGACCTGCTGACCAAAGTGGAGTTGAGCGAAGGCGACATCGTGATGGCGATGACCAAAACGCTGGACGTGATGCGCCAGGTGCGTGAAATGCTGCGCCGCCAGGAGCCGGACAATCCCCTCTACCCCACCCTGCGTCAAGCCGAGGGCTTGCTGCGGCGCGGTGTGGTCGAGATGGTCAACAGCATCGGCTTCGTGCAAAGCGAACGGGCAGGCGCGCCGGCGGAGGCTGATCCGCCAGCCGCAAGCCGCAATTCGCAATCCGTCCGCCCCGTTGCTACGGGTTTTGCGGACGTGGACCGAATGCTGGGTCTGTTGGCCGATCCCGACTCGCAACCGCCCGCCATTCCGCCGCCCAACTCGGAGATGCAGCGACCAGAGCGACCCACCCGCTTTCCACGTAGCACCCCGCCCGCCGATCCGACGCGTACCCGCCCGCCCGCCCCGCCCTCCTTCCGCAGCGACCGCGACCGTTCCGGCCCCCCGCCGCGCAAAGGGGGCTCCGGTCCCAAGCGTCACGGCCCGCCGGGTCGCCGGCCCGGTAGCAAGCCCCGGCGCGGCTAATGGGGGCAATTCTTACCCGATTCTGTGCCAATTTTGCACCGCATCTGAACTGGCGAGTGCATAATAGTCTTGTGCAGAGCGAAAGAGACTCCTGAAACCTCCTTCCTGAAGAGCAACAACCCCCAGGTCTGGGCCGGCCTGGGGGTTGTTGTGTGCCCCACCGGCGACCTAACCCCCACCCCCTTCCCTACAAAGGAAGGGGGAGTCGCTGGGGTGGTTGTCCCGTCATGACGGTGCGAGCCTATTTCGGCGGACTGACTTCCCCTCTCCTAAAGAGAGAGGGGATAGTGGGTGAGGTCGCCGGGTAAGTGTTCAGTCTATAGTCATTCGGATAATGATCTGAAGAGGTGAATGGCCCCCCCAACTGAGGAGTTTGCACC
>JALYUO010000143.1 GCA_030853735.1 Chloroflexota bacterium | reverse complement strand
GCTGAACGCGCTGCTGCTCAAGGAGCAGGGGGGGGTCATCGGGGCCATCGGGGCGACGGCGGCGGGCAGCCCGGAGGAGCAGGAGGTGCTGAACAGCGCGATCTACGGCCGTCTGATGAGCGGCGCGCGGGTGGGGGATGCGCTGCGGGCGGGCTACGCGGCGGCGGCGGGCAACCCCGACCTGACGGCGCAGTTTGGGCTGCTGGGCGACCCGGCTCTGCGCCTTGACCTCGGCCACTAAGCGGAACAGCTCGCTGAACGGGAAGCGGGTAGCAGGAGGCGTGCAACGTATTGCACGCCTCCTTTTGTCTCCCCTACTCCTGCGCTACCTCCTTCGACGGGCCAGACCCACGGGCGCGGCCAGCAGCGCCGCTACAGCTTCCTACGGGCGCAGCCAGCAGCGTCGCTACAGCTTTCTACGGGCGCAGCCAGCAGCGCCGCTACCACCCACCTGATTGGTTGAACTTGCACTGGTCGGCGGGTTTGACTCTACGGCGGGTGCGGGGGTACAATGGAGAGTTATGGAGGGAGTAGGCGAACAACTGAATGCGCGGGTGTATGGGCGAGTCCAGGGCGTGGGCTTCCGCGTGTTTGTGCGCGATACCGCCCAACGGTTGGCGCTGGGCGGGTGGGTGCGGAACGGCCACGACGGCAGTGTGCTGGTGCAGGCGGTTGGGCCACGGGCCGCATTGGAAGCCTTGCTGACCGCCTTGCAGCGGGGGCCGAGTATGGCCCGTGTGGACAGGGTGGTGGCTCTTTGGACCACGGCCACCAGTGCAGCAGATCCCTTTGAGGTGCGGGGATGAGCGTGCCCGCCGGCGCTCCTGATGTCGGGGCCAGTTGCCCGTTGCCGGAGCCGGTGGAGGTGCCGACACTGACCGAGGACCGCTACCAACGGCTGGCTTGGGCGGTGATCGCAGGCGGTTTTGTGGCCTTTTGCCTGCTGCTGGGGGGTGGGCTGTGGGCCGGCTTCAATTATTATGTGGCCCAGCCGAACGATCCGCACAAAGCCACGGTGCAGCGCGCCCACGGCAGCAAGCTGGAAGTGCGCCACGCCGGGCAGAAAACTGCCGCGCCCGTGACCGACCGCACGGATCTCGTGGAAGGGGACACGGTGCAGACCGATGCCGGCACCGATGCGCTGATCACGCTGTTCGACCGCAGTACCATCCAATTATCGTATAATAGCAGCCTGACTCTGCAACGGATGCGGAGCAGTCGTTTCCAAACGCACGCGAAATACTTCAAACTGGCGCTCAACAGCGGGCAGATCCGCATCGCTTCGTATGTCAAAGAACCGTATGACGAAATGAAGATGCTGGTCAATACCGCCGACGATACGGTGTCGGTGTCGCTAGATCCTGATAGTGTCGCTGTGGTCAACGTCGCCGATCCGCCGGTGGCAGGGGTGCGGCTCACCGCCTCGACCGCCGGGGGCACCATTTACGTCAAAGGCAGCGGCCCCTGGCAAGAAGTGAGCACCGGCGCAATGGTGCGGGTGCCGGTCGCCGGGGGTGCGGCGGCGGTGGTGCCGGCGGCCAACGAGCTGATCGCCAACGGCAACTTCAAGCAGCCCAGTGAGAACCCGAACAGCGTCGCCGCCGGCTGGCGCACCATCTTCACGCCTGCGCCGCCCAGCACCGCGCCCGTGGTCATCACGGTGTCGCAACAGGCTTCGGGCGCGCCGGTGCCCTTTGTGCGGCTCAAACGCGACCCGCCGGCCGCCGGCCCGCCAAAAGATGCGGTGGAGGTCCGCCTGCGCCAGGAGATCAACCAGCCGGTGAGCTACTACCAGAAACTCGACTGCACGCTGCGCGCCCAGATCATTGACCAGGACCAGATCCCGGTCGGTCCTGGTATCTACCCGCTCACGGTGCGCGTAACGTATGAAGATGCCGACGGCAAAGAGGGCTTCTGGAATCACAGCTTTTACGCGCAGTCACTTGTGCAGACTTTTCCGACCGGCAGCGCCGCCACGGCCCTGGAACGCGGCGACTGGTCACCCGACGGGGTGCTGGATGCCCAGTACCGCTGGGATCTCATGCAACAATCACCGCGTCCGGCCCGCATTACCGCCGTTGAATTGATCGTGACCGGCTATAGTTTCAACGTGTCCGCTACTAATATTTCGCTGAATGCCCACTAGCCGGGCGAGCTAGGTGCGGCGCAGCTATTCGATTCACCCGTTTTGTCAGGAGGGATCTGTTTTGAGCAAGATCAGCGTGGTTGGGGTTAATTATGTGGGCCTGGTGACGGCGGCCTGTTTTGCCGACCTGGGCAACGAAGTGATGGGCATTGAGATCGTGCCCGAAAAAGTGGCGCGGCTGCGGCAGGGCATTTCGCCGATCTATGAACCCGGTATCGAGGAAGTGTTGCAACGCAATTTGCGCGCCGGGCGCATTGGCTTCACCACCGATTATGCCGAAGGGCTGCGCGGCGCGGATTTTGTGTTTATCGCCGTGGGCACGCCGGAGGGACCGGACGGGGCCGCCGATATGTCGCAGGTCGAGTCGGCGGCGCGCTCCATCGGCTGCCATGCGTCGGGCGATCTGATCGTGATCAACAAAAGCACCGTGCCCATCGGCACCGGCGATCTGGTGCATCGTTTGGTCGGCGCGGGGATCGCTGCGGGCCTCAAGTTTTCCGTGGTCTCCAACCCGGAGTTCTTGCGCGAAGGCGCGGCGTTGGCCGACTTTATGCAACCCGACCGCGTGGTTCTGGGGTCCGATGATCCGCAGGCCAGCGAACGGGTGGCCGCGCTCTATGAGCCGCTGCACGCGCCGATCATCATCTCAGACATCCGCACGGCGGAGATGATCAAATATGCCTCGAACGCCATCCTGGCGACGCGTATC
Organism: Chloroflexota bacterium; assembly: GCA_030853735.1. Classification (GTDB taxonomy): domain Bacteria; phylum Chloroflexota; class Chloroflexia; order QHBQ01; family JAICKM01; genus JAICKM01. The sequence goes on along the minus strand of JALYUO010000143.1, from coordinate 7,423 downwards.
TCGTTCATGAATGAAGTGGCCCATATCTGCGAAAAGTTGGGGGCCGACGTGAAGCAGGTGGCGCTGGGCATGGGCTACGACAAGCGCATCGGCCAGCAGTTCCTCGACGCGGGCATCGGCTACGGCGGCTCGTGCTTTCCCAAAGACGTGAAAGCCCTGGCCCACATGGCCGCCTCCAACGATTGCCACCCGCAACTGCTGAACGCGGTGATGGACATCAACTTGGATGCGCGCAAACTGTTCGTGGACAAGATCACCGCGCTGCTGGCCGGCGATCTGCGTGGTAAGCGCATCGGTATCTGGGGCATCTCGTTCAAGCCGAACACCGACGACATCCGCGAAGCGCCGCAGGTGGGCATCGCCCAGGCGCTGGCGGCGGCGGGCGCACAGGTACAAATCTATGACCCGGTGGCGATGGACAACGCCCGCCGCGCTGTGCCGGAGGCGACCTACTGCACCAACGCCTACGAAGCCGCCGCCGGCAGTGATGCTGTGCTGTTGCTGACCGAGTGGAATGAGTTTAAGCAATTGGACATGGGCCGCGTGCGCGGCAGTATGCACCAGCCGCTGCTGGTGGACGGGCGCAATATGTTCACCCCCGCCGAAGTGCGCGGTCAGGGCTTCACCTACGCTTCGGTGGGCCGGCCGTGAGTGCCGGCGAGTTTAGCCCCAGCGCGCTGGCCGGCGAACCGCCCTGGCTGGCGCTGTTCGGCCTGACGTTGGCCGACGCGCACGATGGCCTGCTGCAATGCGGCGTGGATGTGATCGAGATCCCACGCATTGCGGCGGCTATCGAACGCTGGGGCCGGCCGATCCTGGACCGGGTCTGGACCCCCGGCGAACAGCAGTGGTGCCGGGGCCGGGTGCCCGAACTGGCGGTGCGCTTCGCGGCCAAAGAAGCCATCTCCAAGACGCTGGGCACCGGCATCCGTGGCATCCGCTGGCAAGAAATGGAGATCCTCTCCGACCGACGGGGCAAGCCGCTCGTCTTTTTGCACGGTGGAGCCGCCGCCCGTGCCGAGGCCATCCACTTGACGCGCTGGGCCGTCAGCTTGACCCATGGCCGCGACCTAGCAATTGCCTTCGTGGTCGCGTCGGGCTGAACCGAATGCCGAATGCGGAATGCGGAACGGACGACAACACGGAGACACGGAGACGCGGAGATTGGAATGGTAGAGTGGACTTTAAGCCGGTGGGGTGGCGCAAAGAAGGCTGTCATTCTGAACGCAGTGAAGAATCGGCCGCCGTGTGAATCTGTCCTGTCGCAGCGACTTATACCACCCTGTATATGCTTGCGGGTAGCTGTGTCCCCACCCCGACGGATTCTTCACTGCGTTCAGAATGACAGCCTAATCCATAGGGTGAATAGTTACAAATCTGATAGCTTCTTCGTGCTTCGCCATGAGGTAAATCATGTTCCAGTCCCATAATCCGCCCACGGCCCACGGCTCACAGCCCACCGCGCTCGTCACGGCGGCTGAGATGCGCGCTATCGAGGCGCGGGCGGCGGCACGGGGCGAGACCAGCGCCGTGCTGATGGACCGGGCGGCGCGGCGTATCGCGGAGATCGTGGCGGCGCAGGTTGCGTTGCCGGCGGATCGCGCGGCCACCGTGCTGGTGCTGGTGGGGCCGGGCAACAACGGCGGTGATGGCTTGTGGGCGGCGCAGTACCTGCGGCACGCGGGCTGGACGGCGGTCTGTTATCTGTGGCAGCAGCGTGCCCAACCCGACCCTGCGCTGGCTGCGGCGGTCGAGTCCGGGGCGCGAATCCTGCACCACGCCACACCAGCGGATCGGCAGGAACTGCCCGCGCTGCTGCTCGGAGCCGATGCGGTACTTGACGCGCTGCTGGGCTTTGGCCTGACGCGCAACATTACGGACGATGGGGCGGCGCTGATCGCGCAGGTGCAGGCGGCGGTGGTCGAACGCGCAGCAATGGCCCTGCCCTTGCCCGTGTTCGCGGTAGATGTGCCCACGGGGATCGACTCCGACAGCGGCGCGGTGCGCGGCACGGCCTTGCCGGCGGCGGTCACGATCACGCTGGGGGCTGCCAAACGGGGCTTATTTCAATTCCCCGGCGCGGCGTATGCCGGGGCGATTTTGTTAGGAGATATAGGAGTGGCTGACTTGACGGACTCTATTCAAACGACCGAAACTACTGCCGAGGCCATGCGTGCGTTGCTGCCCACCCGCCCGGCGGACGCGAACAAAGGCACGTTCGGCAGCGTGCTGATCGTGGCCGGTTCGCTCAATTATGTCGGGGCGGGCGTGCTGGCCGCACGCGGCGCGCTCCGCAGCGGGGTGGGCCTGGCGACGCTGGCGACTCCGTTTGAACTGCTGCCGATGGTTGCGGCACACCTGATCGAATGCACCTTCCACCCCCTGCCGTCGGATATGGGCGCGCTGATTGACCGCTCGGCGGGCGAGGTGTTCAAGGCGCTGGGCAAACGCGACTACCAGACACTGCTGGTCGGCAATGGGCTGGGGCAAGAGAAAGAAACGCTGGCCTTTATGCGCGACCTGCTTAAACTGCCGGCAGAGGGCAAAGTCGGGATGCACCCCAGTGGTGCGCGCTCGGTCGGCTTCGGGGGGCACGACCACGGCCCGACCGTGGCCGCCGGCAGTCGTAGCGAACGCTCGGTCGGCTTCGGCGGGCGACGTGATGCTGCGCCCGTTGCCGACACTGCGAAAGATAACGCGAAAGAGGGCAAAGACGGCAAAGATGGAACGCTGCCGCCGTTGGTGCTGGATGCCGACGGCCTGAACCTACTGGCGCAGATCGACGGTTGGGCCAGCCACCTGCCCGCCGATAGCATCCTGACCCCGCACCCCGGTGAGATGGCCCGGCTGCTGGGCGGCACAGCCGACACCGCGACAGTGCAGGCCGACCGCGTGGGCACCGCGCAACGTGCTGCTGCTGACTGGGGCACCGTTGTCGTGCTGAAAGGCGCGCGCACCGTGATTGCCGCACCTGATGGGCGGGTGGCGATCAATCCCGCCGCCACGCCCGCGTTGGCGACCGCCGGCACCGGCGATGTGCTGGCCGGGGTGATCGCCGGGTTGCGCGCACAGGGGCTGACCGCCTTTGACGCGGCCGTGGTCGGGGTCTACCTGCACGGGCGGGCGGGTGAACTGGTAGCCGAGGAGCTAGGCGATGCCGGCGCGCTGGCCGGCGACATTGCCGATGCGCTACCCTACGCCCTGCACGATCTGCGCCTAACGGCGGAATGATCGAGGCGGGGCCTGTGTCTGACGGCGCACTGGAGCCGGTCAGTGCCGCGACGGAGCCGGATAGCCCGCCCTGGCGCGGTCGCCCAGCCTGGATCGAGATCGATTTGGACGCGGTGGCTGAGAATGTGCGCCGCGTGGCTGCCTGGGTCGGGCCGACCACGCAGGTGCTGGCGGTGGTCAAAGCCGACGGCTACGGCCTGGGGGCGGCCCAGATCGGGGCAGCGGCGTTGGCCGGCGGCGCGACGTGGCTGGGCGTTGCCGCCGTAGACGAAGGCATGGCCCTGCGCGCCGCCGGCCTGGACGCGCCCATCTTGGTCATGGGACCGGCTACGCTGTGGGAGACCGACCGCGCCGTGGCGGCCGAGCTTACTCTCACCGTCAACAGCCTGGAAGTCGCCCAGGCACTAGCAGCGGCGGCGACACGCTACGGCAGGCGCGTCCCGCTGCATCTCAAGCTAGACAGTGGTCTGCACCGCTTTGGCCGCGCGCCGGACGACTTAGCGGCACTGGCCGAGGCCGTCGCCGCCCTGCCGGACTTGCAGATTGCGGGGCTTTACAGCCACTTCGCCAACGCCGACGACCCGCACGACCACTACGCGCTGGATCAACTCAACTGCTTGCTGGCGATGCAGCACCGTTTGGCGGCGCTGGGCATCCACCCCGCCCTCTTGCACGCGGCCAGCAGCGCGGCGATGTTGGAGCTACCGGAAAGCCACCTGGACTTGGTGCGCGTCGGCATCGTCCTCAGCGGCCACTTACCCGCGCCGGATATTCACCGCCCGTTTGATCTGCTGCCTGCCGTGACGATTCGCGCCCGGCTGGCCCGCGTCTTCCCGGCGGCAGCCGGCGCAACGGTCGGCTACGGGCGCACCTACACCGCGCCTGCGCCGCGCACCCTGGCCCTGGTCACGCTGGGCTACGCCGACGGCTACCACCGGGCGCTGTCCAACTGCGGCTGGATGTTGGTCGGCGGGCAGCGCGTGCCGGTGGTGGGCCGCATCAGCATGGACCAATGCACACTCGACGTAACCGCCGTGCCGGGCGTGGCCGAGGGCGACCCGGTGGTGGTGGCCGGCACGCAGGGCACCGCGACGCTAACCCTGTGGGACTTGGCCGAAGCCGCCGGCACCATCCCCTACGAACTGCTAACCCATCTGAGCAAACGCCTGCCGCGCCTCTATCGTCGGGGCGGGACGGTGGTGGAAATGACTACGCTGCTGGGCCATGATCTGCCGATCTGATCCGCGCAGGGCCGCGAAGAAGCGCGAAGGTTTTGATCCGCGCAGGGCCACGAAGGATCATGAAGAACGACGGGGGTTGATCCGCGCAGGACCGCGAAGACGCGCGAAGGACGGGATGATAGGATATGATGTAGTGGGCACGAGGTTTTCTGGGACAGCAGAAAGGTAGAAAACCCTTCGCGTCCTGCGCAGATCAACCCCCGTCGTTCTTCGTGATCCTTCGTGGCCCTGCGCGGATCAAAACCTTCGCGACTCTTCGTGATCCTTCGTGCCCCTTTACCGCAGGCGTAAGCTGGTTGTTGGTGCTCCACAATGCTTCACTGGCGGTGTATAATAGGCAAGTTGGTGATCGCTGTGGAGACTGTCACCCTATGTTGCCTGAGATTCGCCCCTGTATCTAGGAGGGAACCCATGACGAGTCCGGTTTACACCTGTCTACATTGCGGGATGACCGCTACGCTCACGCCGGGTCAGCAATTTTGTACCAACTGCCACCAGCCGCTCACGGCAGTCGCCCCAACCGCTGCGGCTCCATTGCCCTCCTCGGTGCGGGCCGCGCAGGGGGCGATCCCCTATGAGTCGGGGCATACGCGCGCGCAGTGGGCCGTGGGTTTGCTGGCGGTAAGTATTATGCTGGACCTGATCTCCATGATCTCTGATTTTCTGGAGATGGGCTTGCTCTCCAGCGCTAGTAATGGTGGGACCATTTCCACTGTGGATGCCGCCGCAAACGACAGCCGGCAAGCCTTGATCGCGGTCGGGCAGGTGCTGGTCTATATTGCGACGGTCGTGGCCTTTCTGCTGTGGATTCACCGTGCCTATCGCAATCTGCCCGCGCTGGGCACCTCCGGCTTGAAGTATAGCCCGCGCTGGGCAGTCGGGGGGTTTTTTGTGCCCTTCCTTAATCTGGTGCGCCCGTTCCAGGTGATGCGCGAGATTTGGCAAGCCAGTAGCCCGGATGCCGATCCGCGCAGTAGCACCGCCTGGCAGACCGTTCTGATTACGCCCTTACCCGGTGTCTGGTGGGGGAGTTGGCTACTCGGCAACGTCTGCGGCCAGCTTGCTGTACGCACAGCAACTGGGGGCAACTTAGAGCAGTTGATCTTGAGTGACTGGTTAAGTATCACGTCCCTTGTGCTAAACATCGTCGCAGCGGCCCTGCTCATCCGCATCATTCGCACGATTGACAGTGGTCAGGAGGAGCGCCGCCGCCGAATGGCCGAGTTAATACTCCCGCCGGCTTCCGCCCCAGCGGTCGGGTGGTCGCCGTCCCCGCCCGGCGCGTGACGCACGAACAAACCCTGCGCGGCCCTGCGCGTGCCTCGCGGATCAACAATATCGTCGTATTCTTCGTGATCCTTCATGTCCTTCGTGGATCAAACTTTTCGTCGTCTTCGCGCTTCTTCGCGGCCCTGCGCGGATCAAAACTCTTCGTGATCCTTCGTGGCCCTTCGTGGCTCAAAAGGAGAAATCATGCGTGCTGTAGACCTGATCCTCGCCAAACGCAACGGAGCCGCCCACAGCCGCGCCGACCTGACCGATCTGATCAGCGGGATGCTGGACGGATCGGTACCCGACTACCAGATCGCCGCCTGGCTGATGGCCGTCTGCTGGCGCGGCATGACCCCCGCCGAGACCGCTGACCTCACCGCCGTCATGGTCGAGTCGGGGCGGCGGCTGGATCTGCGGGCGGCGGCTCCGTTCGTCGTAGATAAGCACAGCACCGGCGGCGTGGGCGATAAGACCACGCTGGTGGTCGCGCCCCTCGTCGCGGCGACGGGCGTGCCGGTGGGCAAAATGTCGGGCCGCGGGCTGGGCTTCTCCGGCGGCACCATTGACAAGCTAGAGTCGATCCCCGGCTTCCGCGTCACCCTCAGCGATGCAGAGTTCCTGGCCGGTGTGCGCGAAGTCGGTTTGGTGGTGGCCGCGCAGACCGCCGACCTGGCCCCCGCCGATGGGCGGCTCTACAGCCTGCGCGATGTGACCGGCACCGTCGAAAGCTTGCCCCTGATCGCCGCCAGCATCATGTCGAAAAAGCTGGCCGCCGGGGCCAACGCCATTGTGCTGGACGTGAAAGTGGGCCAGGGGGCGTTCATGAAAACCGAAGCCGCCGCTCGCGAATTGGCCCAGGCGATGGTCGCCATCGGCGCGGCGGCGGGCCTGGGCGTGCGGGCGGTGCTGTCGAGCATGGATCAGCCGCTCGGCTATGCCATCGGCAATGCCATCGAAGTGCGCGAGGCGATCCAGACCTTGCGCGGAGCCGGCCCCGCCGATCTGCGCGACTTGGCCTTTGCACTCGGTACGCCGTTGCTGCTCATGGCCGGCAAAGCCGCCGATGCCACCGACGCGCAGGTGCAGCTCCAGACCGCGCTGGACAGCGGCGCGGCCCTCGCCAAATTGCGCGCTTTCGTAGCCTATCAGGGTGGCGACCCCACCTATATTGACCAGCCGGAACAGTTTCCCAGTGCGCCGGTGGTGGTGCCCTTGCCCGCAGCGGACGCAGGCTACGTGGCGACCATTGATGCCGAGGCGCTAGGCTATGCTGCCGTGACGCTGGGCGCGGGCCGCACGGTTAAGAGCGACGCGATTGATCCTGCTGTCGGCTTTGTGTTGCGCCGCAAAATTGGTGACGCGGTGCAGGTAGGCGAACCGTTGCTCGACATCCACGCGCGCAGCACCGAGCAGGCCGCTGCCGTCGCGCATCGGTTGGCGGCCGCGTTCACCTTCAGCGCCGATCCGGTCGCCCCGCCGCCGTTGCTGCTGGGCACCTACTGACGGCCAACGCCCCGCCGGCGTGCAATGTAACGGTAGAGGTTGTTCATATTAATAGGGCGATGTGCTAGTTCGTCGGCTTGACAACGGGCCACCTGTTTGGTATTGGTAAAGTTGCAACACTCGCCTTTACCGCACAGGAGGCCCCCTCTATGATACACACGTTTGACGATTTTTGC
>JALYUO010000142.1 GCA_030853735.1 Chloroflexota bacterium | reverse complement strand
TATGATTTTGCTGACGCGCAACACGGCTGGCTGGCCGCAGGGCCGTATCTGTTCGCCACGACCGATGGCGGCCAGCATTGGGCAACGCAGTATAACGCCGGGGGCGGGGCAAAGGTGGTGAGTTTTGTTTCGCCGTGGCAAGGCTGGATGGGTGTCGGCGGCGCGCTATTGACGACAAGCGACGGGGGCACGACTTGGACGCTGCGGCAAAGTGACCTGCCCGCCACGCTGCTCTCCTTGCGCTTCCTCGACGCGCAACACGCTTGGGGCACGGCAATGATCGACGGCCTTATCGCGTTTCTGCACACTAGCGACGAGGGCCGGCACTGGGCGCGCGTTGCCAGTCCGTGCCCGCAGGATGTGGTGCTGCCCAGCGGTTCTATCAGCTTTATCACGCCGACGACCGGTTGGGCGCTTTGTACCGGCCAACCAAACACACTTTATCAAAGCAAAAGCCTGTTCCAAACGACGGACAGCGGACAGAACTGGCAACTGGTGACACAGGCGGATTCGCAGCATACCGGGGCTGACGATCTGCCCACCGCCGGTGTGGCTAGTGGCATCTCCTTCGCCGACGCAACCCACGGCTGGTTAGGTGCAGCCCGTGGTGGCCTGCTGGCAACGCATGACGGTGGCGTGCATTGGACAGACGTGCTTCTGCCTGTGCGTGATGTCGCCACACTCTTGGCTCCGCGCTTCCTCTCGCCACAGCAAGGCTGGGGGCTTTTTTCCTACAATCGTGCGCCGGTCTTGCTGGCTACATCTAACGGCGGCGCATCATGGCAGCAAATCTATCCCGCTATCGGGCCGACGGGGCCGGTGCAGTTTTTCGACGCACACAACGGCATCGGCATTGGCACCGCGATCAGTACCACTGCGGTTCTCCACAGCGCGGACAGCGGCCGTAGCTGGTCGCCGGTTGGCACGCTGCCTTCATCGCCTGCTGAAGCCTTACCGGGCGGGTGCCTAGCGATTGACCGGCTACTATTCACCGGCTCACAACACGGCTGGGTTACAGTCGGCACCTGTGACTCCCCACCTGCCGACACCCGCATCTATCGCACTAATGATGGGGGCCGTCGTTGGGCGCTTGTTACGGGCTGCCCCGGCTGCGTGGTGATGGCGGCCCCCACAGCCCACTTGGTCTACGCCACGCAGTTTCGCAGCAGCACGGTTTTGCTCGTCAGCCACGATGATGGTGCCACTTTCGCGCCCGTTGTCACCAATAGGTTAGACTCCCTGCTGTTCGACTGTCAATTTGTCAGTCCTACCGTTGGCTGGTGTCAAACTCCCACGGATCTGGTGCAGACCACCGATGGGGGTCACATTTGGACTGCCATTCCACTGGCCGAGCACGTCCGCGCCTTCAGCCTGCTGCCGGATGGTCATGCCTGGGTGCTGGGTGGCGCTTGGGACGACAACCAATGTAGCTTGCTCGCCAGCGCCGATGGGGGCCGGACCTGGAAGCTCTATACCGGGCTGCCGGACTGTATGATACGCGACAGCCGACCGTTGACCTTCACGGATGCCCAGCACGGCTGGCTGGCGACGGTCAACGGCCACCTATGGGCGACCCTAGACGGCGGCCTGACCTGGGACCAGCTGCGCTGAGGCGACAGGGGACAGGGCGGCGATTATCCGCCGATCACCGCTTCGGCACGGGCGCGGCAAGCAGCGCCGCCACATTCCGCATTCTGATCGCGCCGTCATTCCGCAATCCGCAATCCGCCTTGCGACCTGCCCCGCCTGTGCCGTATAATTATCTAACAGCAGAATCACGTTTCACGATTCACGTTTCACGCAGACTAGAGGACGGCTATGGATCAGCAGCAGAGCGAAAAGAGCTATTTCTTGTGGACCGTTGGCTGCCAGATGAATGTGGCCGACAGCAATTACATCGGCGCGGCGCTGGACGGGCGGGGTTATGTGGCGACGGAGCAGATGGAAGGGGCCGATGTGGTGGTGCTGAACTCCTGTTCGGTGCGCGCCAGCGCCGAGGAGCGCATCGCCGGTAAGCTGGGCGAACTGGCCGGCTTGAAGCGGCGGCGACCCAACACCTTTGTCGCGCTCACCGGCTGCATGGTGACGGACGACCAGACCACGCTCAAACGGCGCTTCCCGATGGTGGACCTGTTTTTCAAGCCGTCGGCCATGCGCGACTTCCTGGTGGGCCTGCCCGACAACAGTGCGCCTGATTTGGGCGAGTACGGCGTGTCGCTGGCCCTCGAAGGCTTGCTGCCCAACGCTCAAGCCGGCGCGGTGGCCGCCTACATCCCGATCATCTACGGCTGCAACAAGACGTGTACCTATTGTATTGTGCCGTTCCGCCGGGGCCGCGAACGTAGCCGCACCATCCCGGACATCGTGCGCGAGATCAGCGGGCTGACCGAGCGTGGCGTGCGCGAAGTGACGCTGCTGGGCCAGAACGTGGACACCTACGGTCACGATCTCGCGCCGCGCACCGACTTGGCCGACCTGCTGATCGCCGTCAACGACGTGCCCAAACTGGACCGCATCCGCTTCCTGACCTCGCACCCAAAGGATATGAGCCAGCGTCTGCTCGACACGGTGGCGCTGCTGCCCAAAGCCTGTGAGCATATCAATCTGCCGGTGCAGGCGGGCGACGACGAGATGCTGCGCCGGATGCGCCGCCGCTACACGTTGCGCTACTACCACGACTTGGTGCGCCGCATCCGCGAGACCATCCCCAACGTGACCCTGGCGACCGATATTATCGTTGGCTTCCCTGGCGAGACAGCAGCGCAGTTCGAGAACACGATGGGCCTGCTGCGCGAAGTGCGCTTCGATAAGGTCCATGTGGCCGCCTATTCGCCGCGCCCCGGCACGGTGTCGGCCACCTGGGAAGATGATGTGCCGCACGAGGAGAAGATGCGCCGCTTGCACGCCATTGAGACGTTGCAAGAACAGATGGGCCACGAACTGAACGACCCGCTGGTCGGTACGACGCTGGAAGTGTTGGTTGAGGCCCGCGAACGCGGCAAGTGGACCGGGCGCACCCGCGGCAACAAGATCGTCTTTTTCCCCGGCGCGGCCACCGACCCTCATCGCGGCCAGGTGCGCCGCGTGCAGATCACCGCTGCCGGTGCCTGGTCGCTCACCGGCGAACTGGCCGAGGCCGTGCCGGCCGTCGGGCCGGGCACGCAGTTCGAGTTGGTCGCGGTGGGGCCGTGAAACGTGAATCGTGAAACGTAAAGCGTAAAGCGTAATAGGGCGATGTGCTAGTTCGTCGGCTTGACAACGGGCCACCTGTTTGGTATTGGTAAAGTTGCAACACTCGCCTTTACCGCACAGGAGGCCCCCTCTATGATACACACGTTTGACGATTTTTGC
>JALYUO010000122.1 GCA_030853735.1 Chloroflexota bacterium | reverse complement strand
TCATGGCGGAGCCTCCCCGCTGCCCTCGCGCAGCCCGCGTAGGCGGGCTTCGTAGCGGTAGCGGCGCGTTCCAGTCGCCCGGCCCCCTCATCGCGCTCACATTCTACGCTGTACTCGCGGTCGCCTCTGGCGGCGGCGCGCCCAACTCCGGGTCGGCCTCGCGCACCGGGTCGGGCAGCAGCGCCGCGTCCAGCACGCCGCTCATGTCGTCCACCGGCACAAAGGTGAGTTGGCGGCGCACATGGGCGGGGATCTCCACCAGGTCTTTCTCGTTTTTGCGCGGCAAGATGATGGTGCGGATGCCGGCGCGGTGGGCCGCCAACACCTTGTCTTTTAGCCCGCCGATGGGCAAGACTTTGCCACGCAGGGTGATTTCGCCGGTCATCGCCACATCGCGGCGCACCGGGCGACGGGTGAGGGCCGAAATCATGGCCGTGGTCATCGTCACGCCCGCCGAAGGGCCGTCTTTGGGGATCGCGCCCGCCGGCACATGAACATGGATGTCCAGCTTCTCGAAGCGGGCCGGGTCAATGCCGTAGCGCGTGGCCCACGAGCGGGCATAGGACAGCCCCGCCTGGGCCGACTCTTTCATCACGTCGCCCAGTTGCCCGGTCAGCAGCAGGTTGCCACGCCCGGCCATCAGCGTCACCTCGATGCCCATGGTGTCGCCGCCCATGGGGGTCCAGGACACGCCGGTTGCTAGGCCCACCTCGTCTTCGCACTCGGCCACGCCCCACGAGTAGCGCGGCGGCCCCAGATAGCCGGCGACCTGCCGATCCCGGATCACAAACCGCTGTGCGGGATTGCGGATTGCGGATTGCGGATTGCGGATTGCGGACGGATCGGGGTCGTCGGTCGCAATTGGGCCTAGTTCGGGGCCGTGGCCGTTGACGGCGGGGCCAGGGCCGTGCCCGTTGGCCTGACCTAACCCCCCCGCCCCCTTCCCTACAGAGGAAGGGGGAGCAAGTTCCCCACCGGGGGCTAGGTCGGCAAAGCGATCCGCCACCACCGCGCCGACGATCTCCCCTCCCCCTTCAGGGGAGGGGTCGGGGGAGAGGTCGGCCACCACCGCGCCGGCGATCTCCCCTCCCTTCGTAGGGGAGGGGTCGGGGGAGAGGTCGTCCGGCAGCCCTTCCACCACCTTGCGCGCCAGCTTGCGGCACACCGCGCCGATCTCGCGCTCCAGGTTACGCACCCCGGCTTCGTGCGTGTACTCGCGGATGATCGTGTAGAGCGCGCTGTCGGCAAACTGCACCTGCGGCAGCAACAGGCCATGCTCCGTCACCTGGCGCGGCACCAGGAAGTTGCGCGCGATGTGGAACTTTTCCTCTTCGATATAGCCCGGCAGTTCGATCACTTCCATGCGGTCGAGCAGCGCATCGGGCACCGGGTCCAGCAGGTTAGCCGTCATGATAAACAGCACTTTGGACAGGTTGTAGGGCACATCCAGGTAGTGGTCGCTGAAACTATAGTTTTGCTCCGGGTCCAACACTTCCAGCATGGCCGCCGCCGGGTCGCCGCGAAAATCCGCGCCCATCTTGTCGATCTCGTCGAGCATAAACACCGGGTTGACGGTGCCCGCCGTCCGCATCGTCTGCAAGATGCGGCCCGGCAACGCGCCGATATAGGTGCGCCGGTGGCCGCGAATCTCGGCCTCGTCGCGGATGCCGCCCAGCGACACGCGCACAAACTTGCGGCCCAATGCCTGGGCGATGGAGCGGCCCAGGCTGGTCTTGCCCACGCCGGGCGGCCCGACAAAGCAAAGGATCGGCTGGCGCATATGGCCCTGCGCGAGGCGACGCACCGCCATGTATTCGAGGATGCGCTCTTTGACTTTGGGCAGGCCGTAATGATTGGCGGCCAGCATCCGCTCGGCATCCTTGATGTTCAGGTGATCGGTCGTCTGCACCGTCCAGGGCAGCGTCACCAACCAGTCGAGGTAGGTGCGGATGATGCCCACTTCGGGGGCCATCGAGGGCATGAGGGCCAGGCGGTCCAATTCTTCGACCGCTTTCTTATGCACTTCCTCCGGCATCCCCGCCGCTTCGATCTTGGTCCGCAGCTCGTTTGTTTCGCGCGTCTGCGGGTCGTCCTCGCCCAGTTCGTGCTGGATCGCTTTGAGTTGCTCGCGCAGGTAATATTCGCGCTGCGACTTGTCTACCTCTTTTTGCACCTCGGTCTGGATGCGGCTTTCGAGGTCCAGCACATCCACTTCTTTCGCCAGCATCACCGACAGCTTTTGCAGCCGCTCGGCGGGGTCGCGCGTGCTGAGAATGTCTTGCCGCCCCGCCAGGTCAAATTGCACCGACGACGCAATCAGGTCGGCCAGCCAGCCCGGTTCTTCGACGTTGAGCGCGGCGACATAGGCATCTTCGGGCAGCGTGCGGCTCATCTTGACCACGCGCTCGAACAGGGCCAGCACGGCGCGCATCAGCGCCTCGGTCGGCAGTTGGCGCGTGGTCGGTTCGGGGACGACATGGCCCTCGGCGCAGAGGAACGGCGTGGTCTGGCTATAGCCGGTGACGGCGATGCGCCGTTGGCCTTGCACCAGCAGCGCGGTGGTGCCGTCGGGCATCTTCAGCACGCGCCCAATCGCCACTTCCACGCCCACCGGGTAGAGGTCGGCGGGGGTCACGTCTTCGGTTTCGGGTTCGCGCTGGGCCACGGCCAGGATACGCCCGTCCGCTGCCGTCGCCGCCGCCACCGCCGCCAGCGAAATGTCGCGCCCCACGAAAAACTGCGTGACCATGTGGGGGAAGATGACCATATCGCGCAACGGGATCACCGGCAACTGCACCGCTTCGCCCACATCGCCGCCGCCGGGCCGCACATGGCGCGGCGCCCGGCTGGGCTTGCGGCGCGGTATGCCGGCACGCACGGTATCCTCCGGCGCGGCAGGCGGCGGGTCCGCCGCAGTAGCGGGGTCGGGCACCGTCACCACGTCGCTGGGATCGGGGAGTAGGGGATCGGTTTTACGTCGGGCCATGCGCTGCCACCTCAATGGCGCGGGTTGCGCCGGGCTAGATGTGTGGGTCGTGCCCCAGTATATGTTAGTCCCTGCGGTGCGTCAAGCCGCGTGCGAATTGCGCCGCCGACCTCACCCCCAGCGCAGTCCCTTGCCGGGCTGATCCATCCATTCCCTGCCCGGCCCCAATCGTCAATAATTCAGAACTCAGAATTCAGAACTCAGAACTCAGAACTCCGTGCCCCCTGGCCCCCTTTTTGCGCTGCTTTTTGCGTACCGCGCCGATTCGTTGTACAATACAGCAGACGCTAGACCGCACGGCCCGCTAGAGGAGAGAGCAGATGATTGAAGCCAAAGTAGACAGCATCCGCGTCAGCCTGGTGACGCAGCAGCGCGTGGTCATCCTCAAAGACCTGAGCATGGACCGCTACCTGCCCATCTGGATCGGGCCGTTTGAAGCCGATGCCATCGCCTTCGCCATCCAGGAAGTGCCGATTTCGCGACCGCTGACGCACGATCTGTTGCAGAGCGTCATCGGCGAACTAGGAGCCACCGTAACCCACGTCCTGATCAACGATCTGCGCGACGACACCTATTTTGCACGCATTGTGTTGGACGTGCAGGGCCGCCACGCCGAAATTGATTGCCGCTCCAGCGACGCGATTGCGCTGGCCGTGCGCGTGCATACCAAGATTTATGTGGACGATGGGGTGATGGAGCGCGCTGGGGTGACGCTCGAAGGGGACGCAGTGGGCGCGGAACGCCCCAGCCACCCCGAAGAAGAGGGCAGCGACGGTCCCCGCCCCGATGATGAGCGCCTGTCGGTCTTCCGCGATTTCATCAACAGCCTGGATATAGACGAAGAGCGCGGCGAAAGTCGCAGCTAACACGAGGTCGCGTTCACCACGGAGACACGGAGACACGGCGTTTTTGAGGGTGCGTGGCTTGGTCTATAGGAGGAGTGATCTTTTTGTGGCCGCTATGCTACGGCGGACAGTATATAATGAGCAGCCCGTGCCGAGAGGTGCGGGCTACTCATTTACTTGCTACCGTAATCTCCGTGTCTCCGTGTCTCCGTGTTATCGTCCGTTGCGCGTGTCTCCATGGTGTCATCCGTTCGGTAGCGCCGACGGAACCCGACCGGCCGCCGGGGATTCGCGGCGCATTCCCAGCCACAGTGCGATGACGGCCAACAGGCTGGTTCCCGCGCCGGCGGCAATACTGGCCGGTGTACCCAGCGCGTGGGCGATGCCGCCCGCCAGCAACGAGCCAATCGGCGTGGTGCCGGCAAAGACCATCATATAGACCGCCATCACCCGCCCGCGTAGCTCGTCGGGCACCAGCAATTGCACCGTCGTGTTAGCGGTTGCGCTGAAAGCCACCATCGCCGCGCCCATCACCGCCATCAGGCCCAGCGTGACCGGGAACCAGCGGGTCACGGCCACCGCCAGCAACACGATACCGAAGATACCGGCGGCAGCCAGCACCAGGGAGCGTTGCGCCTTTTTGCCGCGATAGGCCAACAGTAGCCCCGCCGCTAACGCGCCCACCCCCATCGCCGACATCATCACGCCGTAGCCCGCCGCGCCTACGCCCAGCACATCGCGCGCCAGCACCGGCATCCAGACCGTCAAGTTGAGGCCGAAGGTGCCCACCACGCCCACCAGGATCATCAGCGCGCGCACGTCAGGGGTGTGCCAAATGTAGCGGAAGCCACCACTGAGCGGCGCGCCGCCTTTGGCCGCGCCGGGTCGCGTGAAGAACGGCGGGCGCATAAGGGCCATACCCGTCAGCACCGCCAGGAAGCTGGCCGCATTCAGATAGAAGCAGCCGCTCACGCCGACCCAATGGATCAGCAAGCCGGCCACGCCCGGCCCGATGATGCGCGCCGCGTTAAACACCGACGAGTTGAGCGCAATCGAGTTCATCAGGTCGTCTTTGCCCACCAGTTCCACGATGAACGCTTGGCGGGTCGGCATATCAATCGCGCTCGTTGTGCCCAACAGCGCCGCCAGCACCAAGACGTGCCACACCTGCACAATGCCCAGCGAGTTCAGCACCGCCAGCACCAGCGCCAGCACCAGCATTACGCTTTGGGTGACCATCAGCACACTACGCTTGGGCAGCCGGTCAGCCAGCGCGCCGCCAAACACCGAGAACAGCAGCACCGGCGTGAACTGCAAGGCGGTGGTCACGCCCAGCAGCAGGTCGCCGTCTTTGCCGGCCAAGCTGAGGACCAGCCACGCCTGGGCCACGCTCTGCATCCAGGTGCCGATCAGCGAAATGAATTGCCCAAAGAAAAACAGCCGATAGTTGCGATGCCGCAAAGCGCGAAAGCCCGCGCCCAATTTCGTGATCCAGCCCGGAGCCGCCTCCGGCGCGCCCCCACCACCGCCCGCCAGTTTGCCTGTTGCCGATGCCATAGCTTGCCCATCTCCTCATCAAGATTTTGACTTACCTTAACGTAAACGTTAGTATAGCTTCCCTGGTTCTGCTAATCGCCCGCCGGTTTGCGCGCCCCCAGTGAACCCATTGAGCGCCGAATCCGGGTCTACGGAACGGACGACAACACGGAAGCCCGGAGACCCGGAGATTTGGCTGATTAGCATAGTTATGTCTAGCTACGTGGCTGGTGAGCCGGAGGGTAGGAGGCGGTTCCACCCAGCGATGTCCACCCGAGGAAGAAGGCAAGGCCATAGATAAGCAGGTCAAGTGGAGGTAGGAGGCGGTTCCACCCGGCGAGGCTGGCCCTAC
>JALYUO010000099.1 GCA_030853735.1 Chloroflexota bacterium | reverse complement strand
CCTTGAACATGATGACCGGCTTCAGCACCGTGCCGCTGCAAATCGCCAGCCTGATCGGCTTTGCCTTCACCGTGCTGGGGCTGCTGGTGTTGCTGTATGTGTTGGGCCGCTATGTGATCCAGGGCGGCAGCGTGCCCGGCTTCCCGTTTTTGGCTTCGATCATCGCTATCTTCTCCGGCGCCCAAATGTTTGCGCTGGGCATCATCGGCGAATATCTGGCCCGCATCCATTTTCGCACCATGGATCGCCCGCCTTACGCGGTCCGCGTGGTTACAACCCAGGAGCCACCTCGGCCATGACGGACACGGGGCTGTGGCGCTATCTACCCTGGGATTCCGATTTTTTCGGCTACCGGATTGGGCGCATCGGCCCGACCCGTTTGTTGCCGGAGATGCTCACGCAGATTTTGCGCGAGGGCGAAGCCGCAGGGATCGAGTGCCTGTACTTGCTCGCCGATCCAGCGGATGTAAGTACCGTGCGGCAGGCAGAAGACGCAGCGTTTCGTCTAGTTGATTTGCGCGTCACGCTTAAGACCGGCGTGGCGAGGAGTGCGCCTCAGCAGGAACCTCAACAAAACACGATCATCCGGCCGGTGCGGTTCGCCGACATTCCGGCCTTACGGGCGATTGCCGCCGTCAGCTACAGGGACTCGCGCTTTTATTATGATGGGCATTTTTCGCACGAACGCTGCGCCGCCTTGTACGCCCAGTGGATTGAGCAGAGTTGCCGAGAAGCAGCGGCGGGAGTGCTGGTGGCGGAGCGGGACGCTAGGGTGGTCGGCTATATCTCGTGCGGGCGGCAGGGTACACGGGCGGGGCAGATCGGGTTGGTCGGTGTGGCGACGGAGGCACAGGGCTTAGGCATCGGCAGTCGGCTGATGATCGAGGCCATGCGCTGGTTTGCCGCCCAAGAAATCGAGCAAGTAACCGTTGTCACGCAGGGGCGCAATACGCAAGCGCAACGCTTGTATCAGCGCCACGGATTTTTGACCCACAGCGTTGAACTGTGGTATCATCGCTGGGCCGGCCACCAACCAAACGAATGATGTGGGGCAAGACGGAAAACCGGGGAGCAAGATCCATATGAACACATACCGTATCCCTTTCAACCGGCACACTGTTATGGGCCACGAAGCGGCGTATATCGCCACGGCGTTGGCGCAAGGCCCGATCTCCGGTGACGGGCCGTTTACGCGCCGCTGCCGGCAGTTACTGGAACAACAATTAGCGGTGCCCCAGGTGCTGCTCACTACATCGTGTACCCACGCGCTGGAAATGGCGGCACTCTTGCTCGACATCCAGCCGGGCGATGAGGTGATCATCCCCGCCTTCACCTTTGTTTCGACCGCCAATGCGTTTGTCTTGCGTGGCGCGCAGCCGGTGTTTATTGACATCCGACCCGACACCCTGAACCTCGACGAACGCCTGCTGGAGCAGCGGATCACGTCCCGCACGCGCGCCGTGGTGCCGGTGCATTACGCGGGGGTGGGCTGCGAGATGGAAACGATCTTAGAAATCACTGCGCGGCATGGGGTGGCGGTGGTCGAAGATAACGCGCATGGGCTGTTTGGCCGTTACCGAGGGCGCTACCTGGGCACCTTCGGCAGCCTCGCGGCCCAGAGTTTTCATGAAACCAAAAACTTCACCTGTGGCGAGGGCGGCGCGTTGCTGGTCAACGATGCGCGCTACAGCGAACAGGCGGAGATTATCCGTGAGAAAGGCACCGACCGCAGCCGCTTCTTTCGCGGTCAGGTAGATAAATATTCCTGGGTGAACCTGGGGTCCAGCTACTTGCCGTCCGACCTGCTGGCGGCCATGCTGTGTGCCCAACTGGAAGCGCGTGAACAGGTGCAGGCGGCGCGGCGGCGCGTTTGGGAGTATTATGCCGCGCATTTGGCCGACTGGGCACGCCAACACGGGGTACAGCTACCCTTCGTGCCCACGCATTGTGAGCAGGCATACCATATGTTCTACCTCCTGCTACCGTCGCTCGCGCTGCGACAAGGGCTGATCGCGCACCTGCAAACGCAGGGCATCCTCAGCGTGTTCCATTACTTACCCTTGCATCTGTCCGCTATGGGCCGGCAGTTCGGCGGACAAGTGGGCGATTGCCCCGTGACGGAGGATGTCAGCGACCGCCTGCTGCGCTTGCCCTTTTACAACAGCTTAACCGAGGCCGACCAAGCAGCGGTGGTGGCGGCCATCCAAACATGGGGGGAGAGGATCTAATGGATCAGCGTATAACACAGAGTAACTACGATCCCCACTATTTTGCCAAGTTGTTTGCCATTGAAGATCAGCACTTTTGGTTCCGCGCCCGCAACCGCGTGATCACCACGGTAGTCGCGCAAATCGTCGCCCCGTTAGCGCCCGGCTATCGCGTATTAGAAGTTGGTTGTGGCACCGGTAATGTCCTGCACGCGCTGAAAGATACGTGTCGGGAGGGCACGGTCATCGGGATGGATCTTTTTATCGAGGGCTTGCGCTATGCGCGGCAACGGACCAATGCCCCATTGGTGCAAGGCAACATCCATACGCCGCCGTTCAACACGCCGTTTGCGGTTATTGGGCTATTTGATGTCCTAGAACATCTGGATAATGATCGTCAAGTCTTGGCGGATCTCTACCGCTTGCTGGCACCGGGGGGCACGCTCCTGCTCACCGTCCCGGCCCATCGCTCACTCTGGAGTTATTTTGACCAAGCCAGTCACCACCGCCGACGCTATGAAGCCGGCGAATTACACCGTAAGCTAAACCAAACGGGCTATCGCGTCGCATACTTGACGGAGTTTATGACCGGTATTTTTCCGTTGGTCTGGCTCGGTCGGCGCTGGGCCGCGTGGCGCGGGCACCCACAAAGCGGGGATGCCGCCCAAACTCGTGCGCTCACGGAGCGGGAGTTGCACATTACGCCGGGGATCAATACCCTACTCAGCCTCATCTTAGCAGCAGAGCTACCGGCGATTGCCCGGCGCCGGCGGCTACCAATAGGTACGTCATTACTAGCGGTGGCGCGCAAATCCGCCACTGCGAAGATGCGCCCGGTCTAAAACGCGGTGCGACGGGCGGGCGGCGTGTTGACCGTTGCCGGGGTTGCGGGTATAATAGGCAACAGCGATGCTCCCACAACAGGGAGCCGGCAGAGAGGGTGCGAGCCGCATGGCGCTCGTCGGCAATCTCAGAGATTTCGGCCTGTCCGATTTCCTTTACTTGGTAGATCGGGGCTATAAGACCGGGATGCTGGTCTTGCAGCGGCCCGGTGATCAGGCGCGCCTGTTTTTTCAGAACGGCAAGTTGGTCTACGCCATCCAGAATGCCACCGAAGATCGCCTGGGCGACCTGCTGTTGCGGGCAGGCAAGATCAGCCCGGAGCAGCGCAACTATGCCGTGCAGTTACAGCAGACCGTCGCCAGCAATAAGCCGCTGGGCCTGATCCTGGTCGAACTGCAATATATCACCCGCGAAGGCATCATTCGCACTGTGCGGACGCAGATCGAGGAGACGGTCTATCGCTTGTTTTCGTGGACCGAGGGGGATTTTCGCTTCGAGCCGGATGTGAAGCCGCCCCGCGAAAGCGTGACGATCCCGCTGAGTATCGAAAACGTGATCATGGAAGGCGTGCGGCGCATTGATGAGTGGTCGCGCATCCGCGACCGCATTCCGACGCTTGATGTGATCGTCAAGTTTGCCGACCAACCGACCGAGCGGGCCAAAGGGGTCAACCTGACCCCCGACGAGTGGCGGGTGTTTGCCCGCATCAACGGGCTGGACAACATCGCCACCGTCGCGCAACTGACCAACCTGAGCGAGTTTGATGTCTGCCGCATCATCTACGGCTTTATCCAGGCCGGCCTGGTGGAGGTGGCCCGCAGCCAGGTGCTGGTGGCCCCCGAAGTGCAGGCGCGGGTGCGGGCGCTGGTCGAAGAGAGTGGCGGCAACATGGAAGTCTTTAACACGGCGGCGACCGAGCGCCACATCTTGGAGGGCGGCCCGACCGCTGAGGTGCCGGTGGTCGCCGGAGGGCTGCCGGGCGCAGGCGGCCCCCCGCCGGTGACTGCCCAGGTCGGGGCGCGGCGCGGAGTCATCTTCCGCATCATTGATCGCATTCGGCGCATCTAACCGGGAGGGCTCTAGCGGGTGCATACGGTCAAGATGGTCATCACGGGCGCGGTAAACTCCGGCAAAAGCCAGTTTATCCGCAGCATCAGCGAAATCGAAGTCGTCTCCACCGAACGCAAGGCGACCGACGAAGAGACACGCCGACTGAAAAAAGAGACCACGGTCGCCATGGATTTTGGCCGCATCGCGGTGGCCGACGATATTGTGCTGCACTTGTTTGGTACACCGGGCCAGCGGCGCTTCGATTTTATGTGGGAGATCCTCTCGGAGGGGATGCTGGGCTTGGTCGTGCTGGTGG
Organism: Chloroflexota bacterium; assembly: GCA_030853735.1. Taxonomy (GTDB): domain Bacteria; phylum Chloroflexota; class Chloroflexia; order QHBQ01; family JAICKM01; genus JAICKM01. Next base: position 4,229 of record JALYUO010000099.1, on the reverse strand, counting down.
ACAGCACGCGGCCCGATACCTTCCGCGAAACGCTGCGGATTATTGACTTTTTCAACTCCTACCGGCCTATGCCCTACGTGGTGGCGGCCAACAAACAAGACGAACCCGATGCCTGGAAGCCCGACGAAGTGCGGTTGGCCCTGCGCCTGCCGCGTGAAATCAAGGTCATTCCGCTGGTGGCCCGCGAACGCGAGCAAGTCAAAAACGTATTGCTGGAACTGCTTTACACGATCCTGGCGGTGGCCGAAGAATAAGGTGACGCGGCCCCTAGCACGCACCAAGCTGCCCCGACTCTGGGGCGAGGAGACGCAACATGGCGACACGGACCGAAGAAATGGTTATGCGACTGCGGAACCTACAGGCCAGCACCGCCGACATTGAAGCCTCGGCAGTGGTGAGCGTGGACGGCCTGATTATGGCCTCGGCGCTGCCACGCGACGTGGAAGAAGACCGCGTTTCGGCCATGAGCGCCGCCATGCTGTCGCTGGGCGAACGGATCGCTATCGAACTGGGCCGCGGCACGCTCGATCAGGTGTTTATCCGCGGCGAACAGGGCTATGTGCTGCTGATGTCGGTCGGCACCGAAGCGGTGTTGACGGCGCTGGCCCGCAAAGAGGCCAAACTCGGCTTGGTGCTGCTCGATATGCGCCGCACCGCCGCCGAACTCAGCCGGCTCATCTAGGTATCAGGTATCAGGTATCAGGTATCAGGTATCAGGTATCAGGTGTTAGGGGTACGGGTCAGCTATCAGGGGTTAGGGGTTAAGGGTCGGGTCTACATTGGTCGTCACCTGATACCTGATACCTGATACCTAATTGCTAGAAAAGAACAGGGTTATGGCGCAGAAAGTGATTGTCGCAATGAGCGGCGGGGTGGATAGTTCGCTCACCGCCGCGTTGTTGCAGGAACAGGGCTACGAGGTAATCGGGGTGCATATGCGGCTTCATGCCATGCACGCCGATGCGCCGGTGCCTGCCACGCGCGGGCGGCTCAACCACGGCTGCTGCAACGTCGAAGATGTGGACGATGCGCGCATGGTGGCCTACGAACTCGGTATCCCGTTTTATGTGCTGAACTTTGAGCCGGAGTTCCGCCGCCACATCATCGGCAACTTTGTGCAGGAGTATAGCCGGGGCCGCACACCCTATCCGTGCCTCAACTGCAACCGCTATGTCAAGTTCGATGCGCTGATGGCGCGCGCCGCCGCGCTGGGGGCCGACTTCATGGCAACCGGCCACTATGCCCGCATCACCCACGAAGCCGACGGTCGCTTCCACCTGCGCCGCGCCGGCGACCGCAGCAAAGACCAGGCATACGTGCTGTATCACCTGGACCAGACCGCCCTGAGCCGCCTGCTGCTGCCGTTGGGCGACTACGATAAGACGACAGTGCGCCGGTTGGCGGCAGAGCGCGGCCTGATCGTGGCCGACAAGCCCGACAGCCAGGAAATCTGCTTTATTCCCGACAACAACTACCGCAACTTTTTGGAGCAGCAGCAGCCCGGCATGGCCCAGCCCGGCCCGATGGTCAACACGCGCGGCGAAACCGTGGGCCGGCACACGGGATTGCCGCATTACACGGTGGGCCAGCGCAAAGGGTTGGGCGCGCTGGGGGCTGACCCGCATTTTGTGTTGCGGATTGACCCGGCGACCAACACTCTGCTGGTCGGCACGCTGGCCGAACTGCACGCCTACAGCCTAACCGCCGACGATGTGCATTTTGTGGACGGCCACGCGCCCACAGAGCCGTTCAGCGCGCTGGTCAAAATCCGCTATCGTGCGCCCGAAGCGCCGGCCCTGGTCACACCGCTGGCCGACGGGCGGGTGCAAGTGGATTTCAGCGTGCCGCAACGCGCCGTCACGCCCGGCCAAGCGGTGGTGTTCTACCGCGACGACGAGGTGCTGGGCGGCGGCACCATCGAGAACCCGGCGGTTGCGGCGACCCCGACCACGAGTGCGGCGGCCTAAGCATGGCTCCCGGCGTGTTGGTGTTCCTGGGACTGGGCACGGCTCTTGCATTGGTGATGCACCTGTGGCGGGGCCGTAACATTCAGCAGCTTATTCTGTTCTGGTTAGTGAGCATTCTGGGCTTTGGTCTGGGCTTCGGGGTCGCCGGCTTGTTAGGCAGCGCCGTCATGTCGCTGGGCGGGGTGCCGGTGGTAGAGGCCGGCACCGGATCGTTACTGCTGCTGGCGGTTGCCGCCCGCATTGTCACCTGAAGCGGGCGTGTCCGGCTGCCGGTTGCCCCCGTTCAACCCTACTCCGTCACCCTGTATCAAGGAGTGAGTCGCTGTGAAGATTGTCTTTTTTGTCATCGCCGCTGTGCTCGTAGGTCTTGCCGCGCTGGCCCCGATTTTGATCGCCATCTTTGGTCCCAATGAATGGATCCCGCGGATGCAAGCGACCGCCGTGGCCTATGCCGCCGCTTTCTCGTGCGTCGGCTCGATCCTGTTCATTGTGATGACCGGCTTGTTGGCGCTGATCGCGTTCCAACTCAAGAACAACGTGGTGCCGCTGCTGGAAAAAGCGACCGACACCATGCAGACGGTCAAGGGCACCACCCAGTTCGTCAGCGAAAGCGTGGTCCAGCCGATCATCAAGACCGCCGGGGCTGTGGCCGGGGCGCGGGCGATGGTCCAGACGCTGGTGCGCCGCAACAACGGCTCCAATGGTAGCGCGCCATGAGCGACGAGGCGGATGCTAGTTTGCTCAACGGCCTGATCTTGGGCGTGGTGGTGGGTGCGGGTCTCGTCATCTTGCTCTCGCCGGAGGTGCGTGGCCGTATCCAAGCGTTCGCGCAAGAGCAGGGTCTCGGCCCCAGCGCCGCCGACCTCGCCAGCGCCGACGCGCAACGCGACGCAGTGTTGCAGCGCGTGGCCCCGCCGCCCGACCCGCTTGGTAGCTCGCCGGCGGAATAACAAGGCTAGGACTTTCGCTTGGCGTGCCTGAGTCAGGCACAAAGTAAGCACTTGTTGGGCAGCACAAGCGAAAGTCCTAAAGGCTCTACAGGCAATTGAAGAAGGCCGACGCAGTTAGACTGCGCCGGCCTTTTCGTGTCATCATTCTGCGGCGCATTGCTTTGCGCGCTTCGCAGACGATCCCGCACCTCGATAGTCTTAAACGACCGAGCCGCCGTCACCTTCTTCGGGGGGCACTTCCGCCGAGGTTTTGTGGGGAAGGATGCCGTCGAAGAGGCCGTGGTGTTGCGCGGGCTTTTGTGCGGTCGCCGGCGGCGGCGCGGGGGCGGGATGACCGTGGCCGGTCACATTGTCCAGGGCGTGTTGGATGCGGTCACCGATGGCGTTGCCGACTTGCCCACCGAGGCCAAGACTACCGGACGCGATGCCGCCGATGGCATGACCAATTGAGCCGCCCAGATCGGGGGTATGATGCGTGGCGGCGGGCGGGCTGCTGCTGGGGTTGTGCGCCGCGCCGCCGGCGGGTGCAGGGGCCGCCGGCGCATTGCCGAAGCTGCTGCTGCCGGACGGCGTTTCGGCCTGGAAGCCCGTATCGGGTGCCTGGGCCGTGCCGTGGTCGAAAGTGGGCAGCGCCGGAGCCGCGCCGATGTCCCGCGAACCGCCGACCTCGGCGGTGTGCTGGTGGTGCTGGTGCTTCGCTTCCCAGTCGGCGTTGTTGTCGCCGAAAGGCCCGCTAGATCCGCTGTAGTTATCCTGGGCGGAGGTGAACGGGTTATCACTGTTCTCGATGCGGTTGATTTCGGCGGTATAGGCATCGCGGGCCGCGCCGTCATCCGCCTGCGTCCGCAACATACGCAGATACGACAGCGCCCCTTGCTTGTCGCCTTCATCCAGTCGTCGCTGAAACTCCGCGCGCACACTATCGTCCATCTGGGGTTCCTCCATCCTGGGTAACGAGTGAAAAGTGAAAAGTGAAAAGGGGAAAGGGGTCAGTGGGTCGGCACTGTTGCGCTTTCCGACTTTTTCCGCAAAGGATTCTACGCCCAACAGCTGGGGCCGCGCGGCTTGTGCAGCAAGAAGAGAGCCATCGTCGGGAACCCCGCCCCCTGTCGGGGGACACAGCCCCCTCCTACCCGTTGCGCCACGGTCGGGGGACACAGCCCCCTCCTACCCGTTGCGCCACGGTCGGGGGACACAGCCCCCTCCTACCCGTTGTGTCAGCCCGCGTAGGCGGGCTTCGTAGCGGTAGCGGCGAGTTCCAGTCGCCCGCGCCCGCGCCCGCGCCCGCGCCCGCGCCCGCCCGCGCCCGGCC
>JALYUO010000096.1 GCA_030853735.1 Chloroflexota bacterium | reverse complement strand
GGGGTGCCGGTCGCGGTGGCCGGCTCCGCCAAGACCGCGACCGGCAGCGGCGGCGACACCCGCGGTGGCTCGATCAGGGTGAGGGCTACGGGCAGCCCCAGCGCCAGCAGCAGACTGCCGACCAGGGCGAGACGCGCCGCCGCCCCGATCCGCCGGTACGAGAGCGCCACGGACGGGACTAAGGGCGGGAACAGGGCCGGGGAGCGCGGCGGATAGCGCACCAAGCCGGGTGGACCAATGACGGCGGCGACGGCGGCGGCCAGGGTCGCGTCATCGATTGCGTGGGTGGCGCGCGGGCGCAAGTACCGGGTATCGGGCATCGGTGCCTCCTAAACAAAACAGGCACCCACACCGGATAAGACGGCGTGTGTGCCTGAGCAATGGGACCGGCCCTTGCAGAAAGGGTCCGGCGCTGGTATGATCAGCGCAACCCATTCGCCGCTTATCCGGCGAGTGGGCGAGGTCTGTGTTGGGAGGTGAGAGTCTCAACGCAGGCCGTCACGCCTGTTTAGCTACCTTACCGTTGTTGCTGTAGTTGTGTTTTCACCCGTTCAAGTTCCTCAGTTAGTGCAGCGGTGCGTACCGTGAATGCTACCCGCAAATCGCGCATCTCTTGCAATACCTGTTGCACTCCCTGCCGCAAAGTCGCCATATCCGCTTTTTCTACTTCTGTTAATTCGATAAGCACTGATGGGGTAGCTCCCGCTTCCATCAAGCCTGCCTCACTCGCAATCGCACGAATAATTGTACTGATGTACTCGCCTTGCTTGCGGGGACCACCTGCTAGCTTTAGGAGCATGGCCGCTGCGTCACTGTCGATCATCAGTTTCACTAGCTGTTTATCTCCTTCCTGCATGATCCCCCCTATTATAAATTAAGTGGCCTTTATTGTCAAGAGCTAAAGGCACATTGACAAAGGGCCATTAGCTATGGTATAATTAGGTATCAACCTAAGAAAACGCCCCCGCGCTGTATCAGCAGCCGAGGGCACGACACACAGGAGGACTATTCCCATGTGCGACCCTATTGTAGCCGATTCCTACGATTCTTGCAACCCCCCGTCCGATCTACTCTGCCCCGCCTGCCATGCCCTCTGCGCCTTCTCGTCGCGAGTGCGGCAAGTGCGCTGCTTAGCCTGCGGCTGGACCGTGACCCTAGCCCCTGACGAAGCGGCGGATCTGGTGGATGCGCTGGCCGGGATTACCACCCTGCCGGTGCCCGCCTACCTGCACGTCCTGGCCCTGGCCGTGCCGCCCTCGGTGAGGCTGCCCGCCTGATAACCTTTGCAGGATGCACGACCCCTAAGCCGTGCATCCTGCTCTGAAGGATGCCCTTGATGCCAGATGTGCCCGTTCACCCCGCCACTCCTTACCCTGACTGGGCCGGCTTTGACGCACCCCGTTATACGCCTGTGCCGGATGACGTGTTCGATTTGTGGCTCCCGCACCTGAGCGGTGCGGAACTCAAAGTCTTGCTCTATATCTGCCGCCGCACTTTCGGCTTCAAGAAAGAAGCCGACAGCATCAGCTTTGCTCAACTCACGCATGGTATTACCACACAAGCTGGGCGCGCATTGGATCACGGCACGGGCCTCTCAATGGCCGGGGCGCAAACCGCCGTCAAGGGACTGCTGACACAAGGGTTGATCGTTAAACAAACGAATAAAGCAGCGGACGGCGGCAATGCGCCTACCACCTATCGTCTGCGGCTACGGGGCGACACTCCGCATCCTGGGCTGATCCCCTCTGCTAAAAATCAGTATGGGGGTATGCTAGAAATTGGCATACCCCTATATCAGAAATTGGCAACACAAGAAACAGACGTACAAGAGACAGAATCACAAGAGGATTCGAATCCCCCCGCGCCACAAAAAACGCGCCGCAACGGACACACCCCGGCGGCTACGCCCGCAGCCGCGCCTGTCTCGCTCCGAGACAGTGCGCCGCGCTACACCGGCCCGCACTCGCCCTACCTCGCCGGCGTGATCTTCGACCATAGCACGGAACTGGGTGATGCAGCCCACAAAGCCGCCAACAGCACCCAGGCCCACCGGCTCTGGCAGGCCAGTGGGCTGGACGAGGCGGCGTTCGTGGCCCTGCTGCACACCGCCCGGCAACGGGTGCGGACCTATCAGGGCAAGCAAGGCACCGGCACCATCACCAACAAAATGGGCTACTATTTCCGCGTCCTCGCCGCGTTGGTGGCCGGCACGGATAGCGCACCCGTAGATCACCCATAGCATTGAAGGGAGCAAAAACAATGGACGAGCCCGTGATCCTGGCCGTGCTACGCGCCTGCCGCCCGGTGGCCGACCGCTTGGCCGCCGACCCCGCTGCGCCCCTAGCGGGGGCCGACCAGCAGGCGCTGGCGGCCTTGCGCCAGCTCGAAGCCGCCGGCGCGTTCGACGCGGACCCCCAGCGGGCGGACTGGTGCGCGCAGGCCGGGCTGACCTATACCGCATGGTGGCACCTCATGCGGCGACTGACCGCCGACGAGTTTGCCCGCGATCCCGTCGGCCCGCTGGTGGGCTACCGGATCGTCGTCACCGGGCCGACGAATCGCGTGCGGGAAAGCTGAACAGCCTACCGCCTCACCGCCAAGGAGACCCCCGCCATGCTCCCACCCGACACCACCACCATCCACGTTGCGCCCTGCCCGACCTGCGGGCAGCCGGCGGCGTGGTACTATGATGCCCTGGCCGAAGGCGACTTGTGCTACTGCCTCTGCCAAGCCCCGACGCTGGCCTGGGTGCCCGCCGACCCGCCGGTGCCACCCTTGCGAACCGCCGCCCGCACGGCCTGGGCGCAGACCCCGGCGGCCCCCGCCGACC
>JALYUO010000044.1 GCA_030853735.1 Chloroflexota bacterium | reverse complement strand
CGTCCAACCCGGACCAATAGGCTGGGTATTCCAGCTGACGTGGTAGGTGCCGCCCCGCAGCAGAAAGGGAGACGAGGCCGTTAACGGGCCGGCGCCCGAAAAGGCGACGGTAGCCGTGGGGAAGGCCGGCACTAAGGGGGGGTCCATCATGGTCGCCGGAGTCAGGGTGGGCGGCACTACGGAGACTAGCGTGGTCGCCAGAGCAGGCACGTTGCCGGAGATAGCAGTCGGCGGCGGGTCGGTGGTACACGCGGCGAGGAGCAGGGCCATGCCGCCGCTGAAACCGAAACCGCGAATCCGGCTGGCCCAGGTAGCACCCGTAGACAAGATCAGCCGTTCGGCCCCGCCACCGGCGCATGGACAAGCGTGGGCACGGCGGTCGGGCTGACAGCCGGGGTCGGACTGGCGGTGGGCGTAAGGGTGACGGTGGGCGTGGGCGTGACGGGCGGGGTGATCGTGCCGCGCACGACCATCGCTAGGTGCAGCGGAATGTCTTTCCAGGCATAGGCCACGTTGCCGCCGTTATCTTCGCCATAGCCGGTGTTATGATTGCCGTAGGGGTCGTTGACCAGCAGATAGCCGTTGGCGGTGTAGCCGCGCGCCACCAGGATATGACCCGAAGTGGTCAGCGTCGTGCCCAGCACCACCGGGTAGCCTTTGTCGAGTTGCGCCGTGATCGAGGCCCAGGACGGGTCAATATAGCTCGTCTGCACATCGTAGAGGTTCAGCACGTCAATCATCACTTCCCAGCGCGCCAACGACAGGTCGCCGACGATGGTGCCGTACAGCCCCTGCGTGCGGTGGCCCGCCGGGTCGGCCCCGCCGCTGCTGAAGGTGCGACCTTTGTAGGTGAACGGCGTGGTGACATACTGGCCGTAGAACTTGCCGTCCTGCGGGATCAAGGCGGCGGGATTAGGCGTGGGCGAAGGCGTGGGGGACGGCGCAGCCTTCGCTCCCTTGCGGGTCGCAGTCGCCGCCGGGGTGCTGGGCTTACGAGTGGGCGTGGCGGTAACGGTGGCCGTGGGGACGCTATGCGCGATCAGCCGGTCCTGTGCGCTGACGCGGGCCTGCCCATCGCTAAACGGCCAGGGGGCCAAGCGACCGTAGTAGGCCAACACCATCGCCACCGTGGTCGGTCCACAGGCCCAGTTGCCGTTGAAGGCCACGCCGGTATCCCAAATCTGATTGACATAGGGCAGCGGCAGGTCACGCACCGGCTGCTTATCGGCGGCGGGCGCACTGCCGACGGCGCGGCTCCGCACCAGATTGCCAGTGCTGGTATCCAGCGTGACCAGCCGGGTCGCCACGCCGTCGGCAGCGGCCAGCAGCGCATAGCGGCTGTCATCCGACCACGCAATGGGGGCTAGACCGTTGACACTGGCGGGCAAGCGCCAGCGTTGGCCGGTGGTCGCATCGGCATACCAAGCCGCGCCGGACTTGCCGCCCGACAGCAGCAGGTGCGTGCCGGCGGGGTTCCAAGCCAGCACCGTGTAGGCTTCGCCCAAATCGTGCAGGGTGTGAAACCCACCCAAGCCGTCAGCGACGATCACGCCGGGTGTATCATCCTTGGCAAGGCGGGCGGCGGGTTTAGCGGGCACGGGGGTCAAGCCGTCGGCCAGGGGCCCCAGATTGCCCGCCGCCAGCGCGGCAAAGCGCGCCGTCAACGGCCCTGTGCCGCTAATGATGGCCTGCGAAGCCACGGCAAAGCGGCTGTAGTGCAGCCCGCCGGGACTGGATCGCACGACCGGCAGTGCCTGCCCGCTCAACGAAAGCGTCCAAAGGTCCGGCGGGGTGGTGCCGCTATCGTCGTCATCGCGGGCATAATACAGCCCGTTGCCGTCGGGACTCCAGCCCAACAGCCGGGCGTTGACACCGCCCACTTTTCGGGCACCGCGCGCATCAGCCCCCACCACCCAGAGCGTGCCGCTGCCCTGATCGGCCACGGCGGCCTGCGGACTAGCGACGGTGTAGGCCAGTGATTTGCTGTCGGGCGACCACGCGAACGCGCCGATGCCCACCCCGACGCTATGCGACAGGGTGACGGTGATCGCTTTGCTAGTCGGCACGTCAATGATCCGCAGGCTGGAGCCGCCGGTGCGGTCGCCCGCCACACGCACGGCCACATGAGCGCCGTCGGCGGCCAGCTTGGCGGTCACATCGCCGAAGCCCACCCCGGCCATGCCGATACGGGCCAGGCGCGTCTCTTTGCCGGCGGCGTTCCGCAGCACATCGTAGCTGACCGGGCCGCTGACGGTGACATAGATGTAAGCCGGCAGGGTGGGGCCACTTGCCGCCTCAGTTGCAGGCGGCCCCAGGCCCGGCAATGCAGCCAATGCCCCCAGCAGCAACACACAGATGAGCAAGGCACTGCGGCGGTAGGCACGAGGCATATAAAGGGCAGCCATTGGCAATGGGAGTCGGATCATCAGGCTCCTGGTGGACAGGTGGAACTAGGTGCGACACCTAGCGCCCGCCCGTCGGGTTTAATCTAGCGGAACAGCCGGTGCAGAAACGCTCCCCCAAGCAGCACGCGGCTTCTGGATCATACCAGACCACCCGGCACAGTGTCAAGCGGATCATGCCTAAAAACAGGAGCTATTCATTGTCGTACTGGTGATCTGAAGTTTTGT